>CBDUBW010000009.1:0-25989 GCA_965365485.1 uncultured Aquisediminimonas sp. | reverse complement strand
TCCTCGCCGGTGAGGCTGACCTTCTCCTTCTTCATCATCCCCGATTTCTCGGCATAGGCATTGAGCGTGCGAGTCAGCGCCGTGCGGAATGCAGAAAGATGCGTGCCGCCGTCACGCTGCGGGATGTTGTTGGTGAAGCAAAGGACGTTTTCGTAATAGGAGTCATTCCATTCGAGCGCGACTTCCATGCCGATACCGTCGCGCTGGCCCGCGACTGAGATCGGCTCCGGGAACAGCGCGGTCTTCGAACGATCGAGCCACTTCACAAATGCGGCGATCCCGCCTTCGTAGAACAGCTCATGCTCGACCTGTTCGGCATGGCGGGCATCGACCAGGAAGATGCGGACGCCCGAATTGAGGAAAGCGAGCTCGCGGAAGCGATGCTCGAGTCGTTCGAAATCGAACTCGGTGATCTTGAAGGTTTCGGGGGATGGCAGGAAGGTGACGCGCGTCCCTTTCTTGCCCTCGGGCGCAGGCCCTACGACCTTGAGCGGAGCAACCGCATCGCCATGCGCGAACTGCATGTGATGTTCCTGCCCGTCACGCCAGATCGTAAGATCGAGCGTGGTCGAGAGCGCATTGACCACCGAGACGCCGACGCCGTGGAGTCCGCCCGATACCTTATAGGCGTTGTCGTCCGACGTGTTCTCGAACTTGCCGCCCGCGTGGAGCTGGGTCATGATCACCTCGGCGGCGGAAACGCCTTCCTCGGCATGAATGCCGGTGGGGATGCCACGGCCATTATCCTCGACCGAAACCGATCCATCGGGATTAAGTGTGATGACGATGCGGTCGCAATGCCCCGCCAGCGCTTCGTCGATGGCATTGTCGGAAACTTCGAACACCATATGGTGCAGGCCCGATCCGTCATCGGTATCGCCGATATACATTCCGGGGCGTTTACGGACCGCGTCGAGCCCCTTCAGGACCTTGATCGAGTCCGCGCCATAATCATTCTTATTGGGAGTGTTTTCTTCGCTATCCGTCATGCCAAGCATATAGGCATGGCGGCGCGCAAAGGCGAGAGAAAAGGCCTTCCCAAGCTAGGTGCCTCTGCATGATGGCCGCGGCGATCGCGTGCATTTTGGTACAAATTGGCGGAACAGGCCGTTGCAAGCCCAAGCCGCCACGGGCATGACCCGCCGCCGGGGAAATGGGTGGGAGTATCAGTGCTATGCTTTCGCGCACCTACGCGCCGCATCCCGATCTCGCGCCCTATATCCGACGGCTCTATGTCTTCGAAGCCGATCTCCCCGATGAGTTCACGATCGAGGACCATCTTCTTTCCGAAACCGCGTTCGTACGTGTTCTGATCAAGGGCGATTGGGCGGCGCAGGACGCTGAAGGGGCCTGGCAGCGCGGCGATCGCGCCCTGCTGTTCGGGGCCAATGCAAGGCAATTTCCGGTGCGCGTGCGCGGCGGATTCCTCGTCGCTGCCTTCGCCATTCGCCCGAGCGGCTGGTGCTCTTTGTTCGAGAAGCGCGCTTGCGAATATACCGACAAGATGGTCGATCTTCGAAAAGCCTGGGGCAGCGTGGCCGAGATGATGGTGAGCGCGCTCGACAAGGCGAAGAACGACGAGCAGCGGGTCGCGGCGATGGAAGATGCGATCCGATCCGAACTCGCGCATATCGGCAAGCCGGGCACCGACGAGCAAATGGCCGAGTTCGAAAAGATCGCGCGCACCGACAGCACCACTCGTGTCGAGTCGCTTTCCGCGCGCTTCGGCCTCTCGGTCCGCCAGATCGAGCGCCGCTGCCTCGCAGCATTCGGCTTGAGCCCCAAGGGCGTCCTTCGCCGCAGCCGCTTTCTCGACATGGCGACGGCGCTGCGCGGCTTCAGCACGCCCAGTGAAGAGCAATTGGCGGCGTTGCGCTATTTCGATCAATCGCATCTCAACCGCGAGTTCCGCCATTATGTGGGGATGCCGCCGGGCGCCTTTTCGCGAGCCTCGACGCCGCTTTTCACCCTAGGCCTCCAAATGCGCGATCAGGGCAAACGGCTCATCCTCGACGACTGATCGTCGCGTCCGAGACATGGAAGCGGGCGGCGCTGCTGTCGGCGCTGGCGAAGAGTTCAGGCTCGGTCCCCGTCATCCAGACCTGCCCTCCCGAGGCCGTCAGCCGCTCGATCAGCGCCGCGCGGCGCGCGCCATCGAGATGCGCCGCGACCTCATCAAGCAACATTACCGGCCGGGTTCCGCGCCGTGTCGCGACCAGATCGGCATGGGCGAGCAGGATGTTGAGGAGAAGCGCCTTCTGCTCGCCTGTCGAACACCGCGCGGCGGGTTGACCCTTTTCGAGATGGGTGACGATGAGATCGGTCCGGTGCGGCCCTGCCAGCGCCCGCCCCGCCTGTGCGTCGCGCGAACGGCCAGCATGCAGCGTCTCGACCAGCGATCCATCGTCGCTCCAGCCATCGAGCGCGAGCGCGGCGCGCGGGAACTGACCCGGCGAAGCGGCCGCGATTTCAAGCGCCAGTTGCGCAATCAAGTGAGACCGCGCTTCCGCCAAGGCCGCGCCATGTTCGGCCATCTGCCCTTCGAGCGCCGCCAGCCATTGCGGATCGAAAGGCTCGTCGGCGGTGAGGAGTCGCGTCCGCTGGCGCATCGCCGCGTCGTAGCGCGCGGCATGCGTCGCGTGCGCCGGGTCGAGCGCGAGAACCAGCCTGTCGAGAAAGCGCCGCCTCTCGCTCGCGGCGTCGGTGAACAGCCGATCCATCGCGGGCGTCAGCCAGATCAAGGCGAGGTGCCGCGCGAGCGCGGTCGCCGCGGCGGGCGCGCCATCGATCCGCACCAGCCGCCGGTCGGGGCGCGCCGGCTCAGTGCCGACGCCGAGCGCTACATGATCGAGACGCGCGGCGACCGCGAAGCCGCCGGGGCCGGGCTGGCGCGCCACCTCGCTCAAGGCCGCGCCGCGCAGCCCCCTCCCCGCGCCGAGCAACGACAGGGCTTCCAAGATGTTGGTCTTGCCTGCGCCGTTCGCGCCGGTGAGGATGTTGAGCCTCGGACCGGGCGCGATCACCGCATCGGCATAATTGCGGAAGTCGGTCAGGCTCAGGCGCGCGATACTCACGCGGTTGCTGCACACCAGAACGCGGCATGACGCAATCCCACCTTGCCCTAACCGGCGGTCAAGACTAAGCGCCGCGCTTCGGTCGGGACGTAGCGCAGCCTGGTAGCGCATCACACTGGGGGTGTGGGGGTCGCAGGTTCGAATCCTGTCGTCCCGACCACCGCGCAGCGCGGGCACAAGATAACTTTGTTATTTTGCCTACGCGCAAGCGCGGCCGGCCTCGCAATCGCGAGGACCGACGGCGCGGCTTTGCCGCGACGTGCTTCCAAAACCCCTCCGTCACTCGCTTCGCGAGCGCCACCTCCCCAACAAGTTGGGGAGGAACCAGGTCAAGCCGTCCCCTTCCCCTTCGCCAGTTGCGCGCCCATCAGCTGGTGCAGCTTGTTGACCGCCTGCAGCGGCCGCACCATCACCTTGAAGCGTGTGATCTTGCGATCCTCGTTCCACCAGATCATGTCGATGCCGTTGACATAGGTGCCATCGACCTCGTTCTCGAATTCGAGGATCGCACTGTTCTCGCTGCGCCATTCGCCGACATAGCGGAACTTGTCATTGCCCAGCACCTTCGCCGCCGCGCCGAGATAGGCCTTTACGATCGGTTTGCCGCGCTGCGGGGTGAACACGACGGGCGATTCGAACACCGCGTCCTCGGCGAGCATGGCGTCGAGCCCTTCGCCATCGTGGCGGCGCATATAGTCGTGCCAGTCTTCGATCGGATGTGTCATCTTGGCCTCCTCGGTTTGACTCGGGCGTAGCCGCGATTAGCCTTGCCGAAAAGGAGCGCCGCGATGCCCATGCTCAAGCACTTACCGCCCGACTGCACCCCGGGCGAAATCACTGCGTTGCTGCGCGACGAAGGCGCGCTGATCATCGACGATGCCATGCCGGACGGGCAACTCGATCGCCTCAAGGCTGAGATCATGCCCTATGTCGAGGCGACGCCCGCGGGCATGGATGATTTCACGGGACGTAACACGACGCGGACAGGCGCGCTCGCCGCGCGATCGGAAGCCTGCCGCGAATTGATCATGGACGCGCGGCTGACCGGCGCGTGCGAGGACTTCCTTCTCAAATATGCCGATCGCTACCAGCTGCACCTCACTCAGCTGATCCGGATAATGGACGGCCAGGAACGGCAGCCGCTTCATCGCGACCGTCTTGCCTGGGGCGGCTGGCTGCGTCCCGATATCGAGCCGCAACTCAACACGATCTGGGCGGTAACCGACTTTACCGAGGCCAACGGCGCGACCCAGGTGGTGCCGGGATCGAACCATTGGGATGACGCCCGTCGCGCCGAGCCGCACGAGATCGGCTATGCCGAGATGTCGGCGGGGTCGGTGCTGGTCTATTCGGGATCTGTCATTCATTCGGGCGGGGCGAACCGATCGGGCGCGGACCGGATGGGCCTCAACATCACTTACTGCCTCGGCTGGCTGCGACAGGAGGAGAATCAGTATCTCGCCTGCCCGCCCGAGATCGCCAAGGCGTTCAGTCCCGAACTGCGTGCGATGCTCGGCTATGCGATGGGCAGCTATGCGCTCGGCTACTTCACCCCGCCGCTGCCGCCGGGAGAGGGTGCCGAGATCGTCCCGCCCGAATATCTGTTCGGCGCGGCGCCGAGCGGCTGGGGCGACTCGCTTTACGAGAGCGTGAGCGAGCGCGCGATGGAAGGCGCGCGCTAGAAGCCCAGCTCGCTCATCTCGACGGCGCGCTTCTCGCGCGCGCTAATCTCCGCCGCGACGCCGATTGCCACTGCGCGAAGTCCGTCTTCGGCCGTAACCTGTACAGGCCCCTCGCCGCGTACAGCCGCGACGAAAGCCTGGTGCTGATAGAAGACCGAGCCGTGATGGTGCCCCGCCGCGAGCGCCGCCGCGTCGACCTTGATCGACGTGCGCTCCGGAGTCTTCGGCTTGCCGACCCCCGTGCGCGGCGAGAACACAAGGACGCTGTCGGGCACCAGCATATCGAGCCGCGCCGCGTCGCCCACCGCGGTGATCTCCTCCTGATTCTCGGCCCCGTCGGCGAACATGGAAAGATCGAGCATCGCGCGGACGCCGTTGGCGAAATCGACCGTCGTATAACTGTTGTCGATGATATCGGGCGTGCGACCATCATAGCGCTCTTCGAGATGGTTCACGTCCATCGCGCCCGAGCAGTAGACGCGGACAGCCTCGCTGCCGACGATCAGCCGCATCAGATCGAAGAAATGGCAGCATTTTTCGACCATCGTCCCGCCGGTGTTCTCGGCGAATCGGTTCCAGTCCCCGACTTTGACGAGAAAGGGAAAACGATGTTCGCGCATCGAAAGCATGCGCAGCGTGCCGACGCGCCCATCGTGAACCTGGGCGACGAATTCCTGCGCAGGGGGCATGAACCGATATTCCATCGCCGTCCAGAAGACGCCCCGGTGGGCGGCAGCGCGGTCGCGGATCCAGCGCGCGTCTTCAATCGTGGTCGCGAGAGGTTTTTCGCAAAGGATGTGAAGATCGGTGTCGAACAAGGGTTCGAGCACCTCGCGATGGGTGTGGTTGGGGCTCGAGACGATGACCACGTCGAGCCCGCCGTCGGCCGCCAAGTCTTTGGCATTGCGATAAATTCTGACACCTTCTCCACCGCCGAGCGAGGCCTTTGTCATCGCGATCGAGCTCTCCACCGGATCGGCGACGGCGACGATTTCGGTGTCCGGGATCAGTGCGAGATTGCGGATGTGTTCCTGCGCGATCATGCCCGTGCCGACGATACCGTAGCGCAATTTGTGGCTTTTCATGTCTTGGTCCCACTGTAATATGACAGCGATGTCAGAAATCACCCCATCGCCCGAATCGCGCGCGCTCGGCAAGAGCGGATTGCGCGTGTCTCCCATTGCCTGGGGGATGTGGCGCTTCGCCGGCGATGATGTGAAGGTGGCGCGGGAGCGCGTCGAGGCAGCGCTAGAAGTCGGGATCACGCTGTTCGACACCGCCGATATTTATGGGCCTGACAATGGCGAGCCGTTCGGCGCGGCGGAGGCGCTTTTGGGGCGCGTCTATGCCGAAGATGGCTCGCTGCGCGGCAAGATGGTTCTGGCGTCGAAGGGCGGGATCGTCATCGGTACGCCCTATGACTCATCGGAGGCATATATCGCTTCCGCGATCGATGCTTCGCTCCGCCGCCTCGGTGTCGATCATATCGATCTGTGGCAGGTGCACCGGCCTGACATCCTTACGCATCCCGCAGAATTGGCGCGCGCGCTCGAAAGCGCCAAGGCAGCGGGCAAGATCGGCGCGATCGGGATTTCAAACTTCACGGTGGCGCAGACCCAGGCGCTGATCGCGCATCTCGACGTTCCGCTCGACAGCATCCAGCCGGAGCTGTCGGCGCTCTCCCTGACGCCGATCGAAGATGGCAGCCTCGATCTGGCAATGGCCGAAGATCTGAGCGTTCTCGCCTGGTCGCCCCTCGGCGGCGGGCGGCTGCTCAAGCCGTCCAGTGAACGTGAACGCGCCGTCGCCGCCGCGCTGCAGGCCGAGGCCGACGCACAGGATGCAACGCTGGAAGCGGCAGCGCTGAGCTGGATCATGGCGCACCCGGCGCGGCCGATCCCGATCGTCGGATCGCAGAACCCGGCGCGCATCCGCGCTTCGGCCGACGTTTACAAGGTCAAGTGGACCCGCGCTGCCTGGTATAAGGTGCTGGTTGCGTCACGCGGGGAGCCGTTGCCATGAGCTGTGAAGTAAGCTGGTTCTCGGCGCTGTGCGATGACGATTACGAGTTTCTCGGCGTGCCGGACCCGATGCTGGCATCGAGCTGGGAGCATTGCCGTGACATCGTGCTGGGTGCGGAGACCGGCGGCTTCGACAATATCCTGCTCCCGTCTGGCTATGCGCTCGGCATCGACACCACTGCCTTCGCCGCCGCGATTGCCGCTCTGACCAAGCGCATCCGGCTGCTGATGGCGGTGCGGATCGGCGAAAGCTGGCCGCCGCAACTCGCGCGCCAGATCGCCACGCTCGACCGTATCTCGGGCGGACGGATGACGATCAACATCATCTCGTCCGACCTGCCCGGCGAAACACTCGCCAGCGAGCCGCGCTACGCCCGCACGCTCGAGGCGATGCAGATCCTGAAGACAATGCTCAGCGGCGAGCATCTCAAGCATGATGGCGAGTTCTGGCAACTTGATCTGGCCCCGCCGCGCGTCACAACGGTCAGCGGCAAATGCCCGCCGCTTTATTTCGGAGGCCTTTCCCCCGCGGCGCGCGAGGCGGCGGCGCAGGGCTGCGATGTCTATCTGATGTGGCCCGACACGATGCCCAAAGTCCGCGAGATCATCAGCGACATGACCGCGCGCGCGGCGAAGCATGGGCGGAAACTCAAATTCGGCTACCGCGTCCATGTCGTCGTCCGAGAGACCGAGGCTGAGGCGCGCGCTGCCGCCGACCGTCTGCTTTCCAAGCTCGACGCGGCGACGGGAGCGGAGATTCGCGCAAAGTCGCTCGATAGCAAATCGGCGGGCGTTGCAGCACAAGCGGCGTTGCGCGAGGGCGCGGCTGACGACGGCTATGCCGAGGACAATCTCTGGACCGGCATCGGCCGTGCGCGGTCGGGTTGTGGCGCGGCGATCGTCGGCGATCCCGATCAGGTGCTGGCCAAGCTCGAGGCGTATCAGGCGGAAGGGATCGAAGCGTTCATCCTGTCAGGCTACCCGCACCAGGCCGAATGCGACCTGTTCGCGCGGCACGTGCTGCCAAGGCTGGAGCATGCACCGCTAACTATTTGATCGCCGCCACCGATTCCCGCTCGACAATTTCGAAATCGAGCACCCGCTGTTCGATCGTGTCGGGAAGCGAGAGCAGAAGTTCCGCCGCGACCGCTCCCAGGCCGTGAACCGGTTGACGCACAGTCGTCAGCGGCGGCCACACCACTTTGGCGAGATCGGTATCGTCGAAGCCCGCGACCGAAAGCTTGGCCGGAACCGCGATCTCGCGGCTATGCGCCGCCGCCAGCACGCCTGCGGCCATGTCATCGCTCGATGCGAAGATCGCGGTTGGACGATCGGAATTCTCCATCAGTTCATGGCCTGCGCGGATGCCGCTCGCGAAATCGAACTCGCCGGGTTCAATCAGGCTTCGATCAAACTCGATACCGGCGTCACGCAGCGCATCGCGATAACCTTCGAGCCGCCGCTCGCTCGTCGCGAAACGCGCATCTCCCACGACGAAGCCGATGCGGCGATGGCCCAGTTCGATGAGATAGCGCGTCATCGCCGCCGCCGCCGCACGCTGATCAATCGTCACCGACGAGATCGCCGGGTCGATTTCGGCTGGGGATACTGCAACGAAGGGAATGCCGCGCGCCGCAAGCGCCTCGCGCAACGCGGCATGTTCGGTGAGTGGCGGCGTCAGGATCAGCCCGTCGAGCTGGGCCTGTTCGATCAGATTGGAGATTTCTTCGAGCAGGTCGGCACCGCCTGAATGGCAGGGCTGGGCGATCATACGATAACCCTGCGCCGCGCAGGCTTCACGCACACCGTTCTGGATATTCTGCGCATAATAGGCGCTGGGATTGTCGTAGATCAGCGCGATCTGGAACGAGCGTTTCCCGGCAAGCGCGCGTGCCGCGAAGCTGGGTCGGAAGCCGAGTTTGGCGACCGCTTCCTGGACCTTGGCGCGGGTGGCGCCGGAAACGTAACGCTCCTTGTTGAGGACGCGGCTGACAGTCTTGATCGAGACACCCGCGGCGCGGCTGACATCCTCGATCGTCGGGCGGGCGCCCGATCTTGTACCCCCCGTGCTCATGAGCCGGGTTGTGCTGTGGGCTTCTGACGATTGCAAGTGAGCGGCGCGGCGTTGGGGGGTGTCGCGGCAAAGCCGCGCCGTCGGTCCTTGGCGAAGCCAAGGCCGGCCGCGCTGGCGTGTAGTCGATTTAGCTTTGCTAAATCGATCTCACGCTGGCGCGTGGAGCGGGCGAAGGGAATCGAACCCTCGTCGTAAGCTTGGGAAGCTTCTGCTCTGCCATTGAGCTACGCCCGCAAATCAAGCACTTAGCGCTGAGCAACATGAAAGTTTTACAGCGCTTGGGCGCGCATGCCGTTTTGTATGGCGAATGGCAAGCGTCGAGGCGCGCTGGAAAGGCTAGGCGATGTCGGGTTCGTCGATGTTCCGAACAGCCCGCTTTGAAAGCTGCGACGACGATAGGCTGCCGAATGTTCACTTGCCGAGAGAATGGCAGCTTCGCGCAACTCTGCGGTCACCAAGCCAGTGTCGGCGCTGTGCAGAAACCCGCCATTCGTTGGCGTATGTTGGTGGAATGAGGCGGTCGACGCTGGAGCGACAGCCGACTCTACACAGACTAAGAGAAGCTGCCGCTCGTTTGCCGTCTGCCAATCGCGGCTTCGCGCGGGTTCTTGCATGGTGACAAGACCGGAAAACCCGAAACCGGGTTATTCAACTCGAACAGCTTGCGCCGCCAAGGACGCAGAAGCGCGCGCAGTGTGGGTGGTTGAGAGCGACGGCGCCACTCGCCTCTATGAGCGAATGGCCCAAATCGAAGCCGGGATCGTATGGAATGAGCGTGCAGGCTGCCACCCGCGCGACGTCCTCTCCGCGGCGATGAACGACCATTCGGCTGGTTGCGCACATGATGTCGGCGGGCGACTTGCCGAGAATGCCCCAGCACGCGGTCGTGATTTCAGGCACGTCGGCGGAGGCGTCCATCTCGGGAAATAGCACAAGCCGCGCCGGATCGTTGGCGTCGACGGCGATGCCTTCGCGCGCGAAAAGCAATGCGTAGCCGTCACGCGCGGTTCGGTCCGGCTCTTCAGAGAGATGGCGCCCGGCGACGGCTATCGCGAAACCGTTATCCGAAAGCCATCGGAGGCCGTCGAGCGCGGGCTGCCAGCTTCGCAAACCCCGCTCCGCTTCGTGGACCGCCGGCGCGTAATGATCGAGGCTCACCCGCAGCGTCAGCCGGTCCCCATACTGCGAGCGCAGTGCCAACAACGTCGCTTCGTGGCGGCGCATTGGCTTCATCGCGTTGGTCAGTACCAGCACATCATGCCCGCGCGCGAGCGTCGCGCCGAGCATCGGAATGATCTCGGGGTTCATGAATGGCTCGCCGCCGGTGAAACCGATCTCGCGCGTGTCGAGGTGGCAATGCCCAATTTCGCCAAGGAACCGTTCGACCTCGGAAAGCGTGAGGTAAATCAAGGCATCGTTGGTCGGCGAGCTTTCGATATAGCAAGTTGCGCACGCCAAATTGCACAATGTTCCGGTGTTGAACCAGAGCGTTCTGAGCGCGACGAGCGGCACTTGCGCGCGCGGCTCGCCGGCGGCGGTATGGTTCGGATCGGCGAATTTGCCGCGCGGCAGCGGCGGCGCCTCGACGCGAAACGGCGACGGACCGGCCGGCATCTTGCGTGTGCGGGTCAGCCGAGCCATCGGCGCGTGCGGGCGAGCGTTGCCGCCCAGCGTTTCGGCCAAGCCCCGAAGACCTTTGGCGAATAGGCTTGGAAGGCGGCCGCCTTTCCGATCTCGGACCGGCTTGGATAGGCAATAATGGCCGAGCCAAGCGCGAATGTCGAGGCCTTGCCGGTGATGATCTGGGCCCATGGCAGCAGCAAATCGCCGGCGTGCGAGCCGACGATCGTCACACCCTTTACTTTGCCGCGATGGCGGATCAACTTGATGAACCCGCGTGTGTCGCCGTCGGTCACGGCGCGGTCATTGTCCGCGAAATCCTCACGTGTGATGTCGATCGCGCCATACTGCTTGCGCGCTTCGGCCTCGGTCAACCCGATCTGCGCAAGCTCTGGATCAGTATAGGTGACGTGAGGTAATGCGCGCCAGTCGGCCTTGCCCGGCACGCCGAGCGCGATCTCGAGCGCGACCAACGATCCTTCATATCCGGCGACATGGGTGAAACGCGGACCCGCGCGGCAGTCGCCGATCGCATAAATCCGCTTGTTGGTGGTGCGTCGGTGCGCATCGACTTCGATTCCGTCCTTGCCTGCCTCCACCCCGGCCGTAGCGAGATCGAGGTCGACGACATTCGCCTGCCGTCCGGTCGCGACGAGAAGGTGGCTGCCGCTGATCACGCGACCGTCGCCCAGGGAAACGGTAATTTTGCCAGCCTTCCGGGAAATGCGCGTGGCTTCGCGCCCCGTTTCGAACACCACGCCCTCACTTTTCAGAGCGGCGACGACCAGATCGGCCGCCTCGCGATCGTCGCGTGGCAGCGGCGGCTTCGGCGCGATGACTGTCACCGCGGAACCGAGCCGCCGAAACGCCTGCGCCATCTCGATCCCAACCGCCCCGGCGCCGAGCACGATCAGATGATCGGGCAAAGTGTCGAGCGAGAATAGCGTCTCGTTGGTGAGATGGGGCGTCTCCGCCAATCCGGCGACGTCGGGGATCGCGGGATTCGATCCAGTCGCGATGACGATGCGAGGCGCGGCGATGCGGCGATTGCCGGCGAGCAGCGTCCGGCCGTCGAGAAAGCGGGCGGGGGCGCGGATGACCTCGATCCCCATCGCTTCGAACCGTTGTTGCGAATCGTGCGGAGCAATCGCGGCGATCGCGCCATCGACATGCGCTCGCACTCCGGCCCAGTCGATTGCCGGGGAGGCGGTGACGCCGAAGCGGGCGGCATCACGCGCACCATGCGCATGCGCCGCCGCGCTCAGCACCGCTTTAGATGGCACGCAGCCGGTATTGAGGCATTCGCCGCCCATCTCCCCGCTCTCGACCAGCGCGACCTTGAGCCCGAACAACGCGACCCCGCCGGCCGCGGTAAGCCCCGCCGATCCGGCGCCGATCACGATCAAATCAAAGCGTTCGTCCATGCCATAGTCAGATTTGCACAGATTGCCCGGTTGCACCATGCATGGCCGATGAAGATCCTGGTCACTGGTGCGTCGGGCCTCATCGGAGGCGAGATTGCCGCACGATTGGTGCGGCGCGGGCATCGCGTGACCGCGCTGGCGCACAAAAATCCGAATGTGCGGGGCAATGATGGCAGCGCGCCGCCGCTCGATGCGGTGCTGCGCGGCGATGTGACGCGCCTCGGCTTCGGTATCGAAGGCGCGGCCGGTTCGCACGACCTCCTGATCCACTGCGCGGCGACGACGCGGTTCGATCTCGACGAGGCGTCATATCGAGAGACCAATGTCGTCGGTGTCGCCAATGCCATCGCGGTCGCGCGGGCGGGCGGCATGGCGCTGCTTCATGTCAGCACCGCCTATGTCTGCGGCCTGCGTAATGGCCTTGTCGGCGAGGACGACCCCTTGCCAGAAAGCGGCTTCGCCAACGGCTATGAGGAGAGCAAGGCGGCGGGTGAGGCGCTGGTCGCGCAAAGCGGGCTGCGCTGGGCGATCGCGCGACCGAGCGTGGTGGTCGGCGAGTTCGCCAGCGGCGCGATCCGGACTTTCGACACGATCTACGCCGCCTTCAAGCTGATCGCTGAAGGACGTGTGCGGCACATGGCGGCGCGCCCGGATGCGACGATAAATTTCGTGCCGATCGATTATGTCGCCGCTGGGATCGTCGCGTTGGCGGAGAATTTGGAAGCGGCCCATGGCGGGCGCTATCACCTTACTTCATCGCAGCCCGTGCCGGTTGCGACCTTCGCCGCAGCGATCGGCGCCTACCGGCAATTCAGCGCGCCGCTGCTGGTGCCGCCCGAACGGTTTGATACCGCTGCGTTGCCGCCGCTCGAACGGCGGCTCTATGCGCGCGTCGCGGGGCTTTATAGCAGCTATTTCCAGCGTGATCCGCGGTTCGACGATTCGCGCTTTCGCGCGTTGTCCGGGATTTGCTGTCCGCCGACCGGGCCGGACTATCTCAAGCGCTTGATCGACTTTTGCGTGTCGGCCGGTTTTCTCAGCGGTGGCGCAGACCAGGCATCGGGCGCGTCGGCGAAGGGCAAGGCGAGCGACGGCAGCAGCCGCGTCCTCGCCGCGTCGCGATAAGCAGGCACGCCGATCGCGATTTCATCCTGCGGGACGTCGTCGCGGAAGCTGCCATGGAGGTGATCCCAGAGCGCGAGCCCGCTCGACCAGTTCGAATCGGTTTCGCCGCGAACCGCGCTGTGATGAATGCCATGCATGCGCGGTGTCGTGACGATTCGCGAGAGCAGGCGCTCGAAGCGCTCGGGCAGGTTGAAGTTGCTGTGGTGGAACAGCACCGAGAGGAAGAACCAAAGCCGCCAAATCGCGAGCGCGCGTGGCGAGACCCCGATCGCCGCCACCTGTGCGGCGCGAACGGGGGCGGACATGGCCATATCGATCGCATGAAAGCGCAGCGCGGTCGTCGAATCGAGGTCGAGATCGATGTGGTGGACCAAGTGGAAGCGCCACAGCAGCGGCACGCGGTGGGTCGCGATGTGCCAGAGATAGATGGTGTAATCCATCAGCACCACCGCAGCCACGTCCCGCGTCCACGCGGGGAGCGGCAGGGCTTGGACGAGGCCATCGCCTTCGCGCTCGGCGCGCGCCGCGAGGCGGCGGGTCAGCGGCTGCTCGACGAGCGCGACGGTCGCCATGCTCATCACGCCGAGCGCGAGGTTGGGTCCAATGCGCCCCGCTCCCGCCTGGGTTGCGCGACGCAGCGGACGTTTCCGCTCGGCTAGAAACATCGCGAGCGCGGCGATGCCTAGCGCGGCGGCGCCGGCGATGATCCGGGTTTGGTTGCCGCGGGGCTTTGCCATGACGCAACGATCATCGTCGGTATGCACGGTCGGGCGCAAGGGCTATCGAGACGTGATGGCTCCACGCGTCGCCTTATTCACCCGTTACCCCGAGCCGGGACGGGCGAAGACCCGGCTGATCCCGGCGCTGGGCGCGGAAGGCGCGGCGCGCCTCCACCGGACACTTACGGAGCGGACAATCGCGGCGATCCGACAGTCTGGGCTGCCGATGGAAATCCGTTCCACCGGCGCCACCGTCGCCGCCTTTGTCGAATGGCTTAATGCAGATACTATCGTTGATCAAGGCGGCGGCGATCTTGGCGAGCGGCTCGCGCGCGCGGGGCCGCCCTATCCAACGCTATTCATCGGCGCCGATGCGCCCGATATTTCGCCGGAGTTACTTCGTGATGCTGCTCGAACGCTGACGCATGCTCCTGCGGTGATTGGCCCGGCCGAAGATGGCGGCTATTGGCTCCTCGGCCTGGCGCGCTCCATCGACAAAGTGTTCGCGGACATCGACTGGAGTAGCGATGCCGTCTGCGCCCAGACGCTCTCGCGGCTCTCCGCCGCCGGTATAGACCCGATCCTATTGCCCATTCTCGCCGATTGCGACCGGCCCGAGGATTTGGCGCGCTGGCCGGAGCTGACCCGATGAGCGATGGCGTCGCGCTCGTTATTCCGACGCTCGACGAAGCGGCGACACTGCCACGCCTCGCCCGCCTTCTCGCCGTGCTCGACCCGCCGCCCGACGAGGTGCTCGTGGTCGACGGTGGCAGCAGCGACGGCACTGCGGCTATTGGCCGCGAGCTCGGCCTGGCCGTCATCGAGCATCACGAACAGGGCCGCTCGCGGCAGATCAATCGCGGCGTCGACGCGGTCGCCAGCTCGATCGTTTGTGTGCTCCATGCCGATACCCAGCCACCCGACGATATGATCGCCGTCATCCGCCGCACCCTCGCGGATCCCAAAGTGGCGCTTGCCGGGTTCACGCCGCTGCTAAGCGGCCCGGAGAAGGTACGCTGGGCGACCTCTTTCCACAACTGGATCAAGACCTGGTACGCGCCGCTGCTGTTGCGCCCGCATCTGTTCGTAAAGGGCGTACGGCTGCTGTTCGGCGATCATGCGATGTTCTTTCGCCGCGCCGATTTTCTCGCGGCGGGCGGCTGCGATCCCGGCATGAGTGTGATGGAAGAGGCCGATCTGTGCGTGAAAATGGCGCGCTTCGGGCGAGTCAGGCTGGTCAATCGCGTCATCCTTACATCGGATCGTCGTGTGGCGGCATGGGGCGAGTGGAAGGCGAACTGGATTTATTTCACCGTCGGTATCCGCTGGGCGATGGGCCTCCACGCACGGCTCGGCGACCGCTATCCGCACATTCGCTGAGTGAGTTTACGCCGCCAGCCGCGCGGCACGGCGCTGGCGCAGGACTTCCCCCAATGTCTCGCGAAAATAGGCATCACAGCCGAGGCACGGGTTGGCGACTTTTCGCCCTGTCGGATCAACCCGCACCGAGCGCTTCCGAAACGTCGCGCGGCTCAATTCGTCCGCTCCGCCCATCGCTTCGGGATCGCCGCGGTCGAGCGCCATGATCGCCGGTTCAGAGCGCAGGTCGTCGAGGATATCGGTCAACCGCTCCTCGGTCAGATTGCCGAGCGGGGCCTGCGTCTTGAGGCAGCAGGGATAGAGCGATCCATCGGGTTCGATGGCCACTTCCGATCCAGCCTGGCCGTGATCGAGGAAGCGCTTGGCGCCGGACCAGCGCGCGCAGAAATTGGTCGCGTAATCGGCCTCCACCAGCCCGTTGCTCCACGCGCGCCCGCGCGGCCAGAGTTCGCCGATCCACAAATCCGGCTGCGCCCCGAAGAACAGGAAGGTAGGTCCGGCTTCGGGCCGTGCGGGCTTCGGCTCTTTTAGCCGCGCGTCTTTGGCAATGCCGAGGCTCACCTCGCGCACGCCGAGCTCGGCCATCATCGCGCGGATCCGCGCCATCAGCCGGAACTTGCCCTCGCCGGCATGGCCGACATGATAATCATCGATGCTGGCGATCGCGATGGCCGAGACGCCGCGCGCGATCATCTCGCTGACGTGGTCCGCGGTCATGATGTCGCCCGTGGTTTGCACGCTAATCCGCGGCACGCCTGTGCCCCAGCGCGCGCGGATGCCGGCGAGCACGGGATAGAACAGCTCCTCGCGCACGCCGTCGATCAGCAGCTCGCCGCCAGCCAGGATCACCGTGGTGCGCTGTTCGACGCCAGATGAGTCGATCCAGCGCATCCGGTCTGGCAGGTTGGCAAGAATGCGGGGCCATGCCGCCCGGCCCTCGCCGACAACCGAACTGAGGCCATCTCGGACGTAGGGGCGAAAACGATCGTCATAGCAATGCGGACATTTGCGGTGGCACGCCCAGCTCAGCACCCAGTAGATCGACTGCATCGCGTCACTCCTGAATCGCGAGGACTTGGCCATCGACGATCCGGATTGCCGGTGCAGGCGCCAACCGCGATTCGGGATGCGCGACGCAGCGGCCGCTCTTCACGTCGAATGCATAGCCGTGCCAGGGGCAGCGGATATCCCCCCCGATCACCGGCGCGGCGTCCAACGGACCGAGCCAGTGCGGGCAGATTGTGGAGTGCGCGATAAGCGCGCCATCGACCTCGACTAGCCGGAACGGCGCCTCGCCGAACACGAACGCAAGCGGCAGCTGAGCGCGCACCGTCGCCTCCGCGCCAAGATCGAGCGGCGGCGTATTGCGCCGCGCCGTCACGCGTCTCGCCAGCCCTTGCTCGCGCGCCCGCATCATCGCCTCGTCCTCGTCCCAGAGCCGCGCGTAAACGGCGGCATAGGCTTCACCGAGCGCGGTGAGGCGATCAGGATCCGGTTCAGGCAAGTGGAATTCCACCGCGACCTCGACCACCTCTTCTGCGACGGGTGCCAGGGCGACGCGGATTTCGCTGCCAATCCCGACGCCCGCGATCGTGGTCGTGACATAGCGGTTCGCGCCCCGATCCGCTCGCATCTCGATCGTCTGCGGCGCGGCACCCTTTGGGGTCAGCACAACGCGCCAGCCCCCGTCGCTCGTCTCAAGCAGTGCGCAGTCGGCGAAGCTGTCTTGGTGCAAATGCGCCAGGTGCTCCCAGTCGAAGACATTTTCCCAAATCCGCGCAAGCGATGCATTCACCCGCCTACGATAGACGCCGGCCAGTCGCAGCGCCGGTATGCCTGTCACCGTGCCGGCGTCCGATGCTTCGTGCGGCAGACGAACAGGATGCAGCCTTGCGCCTTCAACCCGCCTGCCCCGCACGCGATGATGGACTTGTGCTATTTGCCGCCTTCGGGATCGTTTTGCCGTCATTGGGTGATCCACTCGCCGGTCATCGGCGCTGCCGCATTCACGCGCGCCGTGAAAAGCAGCATCGCTAGAATAATCATGGTTCGCATGGCGTGGTTCGCCCAGACGTGAAAAAACGGCAGGCTGGAGGACAAGTCATGAATACGCAATGGACGATTGGCATCATCGGCGGCTCGGGCCTGTATGCGATCGATGCGCTGGAGGATGCCGAATGGCACGACGTTGACACGCCATGGGGCGCTCCCTCCGATCAAGTGCTGCATGGCCGCATCGGCGCGATCAACCTGCGCTTTCTGCCGCGTCATGGCCGGGGCCACCGCATTCCACCGCACGAAGTAAACAACCGCGGCAATATCGATGCACTCAAACGGTGCGGTTGCACCGATATCGTCGCAATTTCATCGGTGGGGTCGCTGCGCGAAGAGCTTGAGCCGGGGCGCTTCGTGATCGTCGATCAGTTCATCGACCGCACCGTCCAGCGCCCGCCAAGTTTCTTCGGAAGCGGGATTGTTGCGCATGTCTCGATGGCAGAGCCGGTATGCCCGCGCCTGTCCGGGTTCGCCGCCTCGGCGGTGGTAGCCGCAGGCGCGCGCGTGGCGGAGGGGGCGACCTATCTCGCGATGGAAGGGCCGCAGTTCTCGACGCGGGCGGAGAGCAAGCTCTATCGGCAATGGGGCGCCGATGTGATCGGCATGACCGCCATGCCCGAGGCCCGGCTCGCGCGCGAGGCGGAACTTCCCTACGCGTTGGTCGGCATGGTCACCGACTATGATTGCTGGCGTGAAGAGGCTGCTTTCGTCGAGGTCGCGCAAGTCATCGAGCAGATGGCCGCAAACGGCGCGATCGCCCGGGCTGCCGTGGAACATTTCGTTGCCGCGCTGCCCGCAATGCGTGAGCCATCGCCGCTCGATACCGTTCTCGACCACGCGATCATTACCGCGCCGGGTGCGCGCGATCCG
The DNA here is from genome assembly GCA_965365485.1 of uncultured Aquisediminimonas sp. Lineage (GTDB taxonomy): Bacteria > Pseudomonadota > Alphaproteobacteria > Sphingomonadales > Sphingomonadaceae > Aquisediminimonas. The sequence continues at coordinate 7,945 of CBDUBW010000009.1, read as the reverse complement.
GGGATGCTTGCCCGGCTGGATGCCGTGGCGGGGCGCGCGTTGAAGGAATAGCGATCACCTTCGGTCTTTTCTGCCGCCTTCTCCGGGCCATCGGATGCCTATACAGATCATGGGAAAGCTGACCTGAACAAATGGCGGGTTTCAAGAAGTTTCGAAGTCATTCGACCATCGGCAATGTCGGCGATTTCGGCCTCTTAGTCTTCAACCGTAGTGACCGAATTGAGTTCGATGCAAAATGCTCCGGCTGCGGGCCGGGTGTGTATGCGAAAGGGCGATGATATGTTGGGCGGCCGGAAATGCCGCTCCAGCGCCGCGTCAAGGACCGGCGCTCGTTCGCGGGCAACGACGGCAACCATGCAGCCGCCAAAGCCGCCGCCGGTCATCCGCGCCCCGCCGGCAGTGCCGATGACGGCATTCATCGCCTCGAACAAGGCATCAACGGCCGGCACCGTCACTTCGAAATCGTCGCGCAGCGAGACGTGCGATTGCCGGATCAACTCGCCGAGAAGCTGGATATCGCCGTCGATCATCGCGTCCCTCGCGGCGAGCGTGCGGGCGTTTTCCGTAACGACATGCCGGGCGCGGCGGTAGATCGTCTCGTCGAGCCCGGCGCGGTCACGTTCGAGTGTTACGGCATCGAGATCACGCAAGAAGCGGACACCGAAATGCCGGGCGGCGGTTTCGCACTGTTCACGCCGTTTATTGTAGGCGCTTTGTGCGAGCTCGCGCGTGACGCCGGAGTGGACGGTGATCATTTCGGCCCCTGGCGGTAACGGCACGGCTTTCGCTTCGAGACTGCGGCAATCGATCAGCAGCGCATTGCCTTCAACTCCGCATGCCGAAGCGAGTTGATCCATGATCCCGCATGCCGAGCCGACAAAGCGGTGTTCCGACCATTGCGCCACCTTCGCCAGCGACACGCGATCGGCGGTCGGCGAGAATGCCATGCCAAGCGCGACGCCCAAAGATGCAGACGACGACAATCCCGATCCTCGTGGTACATTGCCAGCAATCGCGATGTCGGCGCCCGCCACATCGAAGCCAAACCGGGGCAGTCCGGCGGCGACGCCCCGCACGTGGTTGGCCCAATGTCCTTCCGGGAGCGCGACAATGTGGTCGCAGGCGAATGCATCTTCGCGGTCGAGATCGAGCGCGATCGCTCTGATGCTCGCGTCGTCGCGGTGTGCAACCGCAACAGCGCTCCCGATGGGCAACGCGCAAGGCAAAACGAAGCCTTCGTTATAGTCGGTATGCTCACCGATCAGATTGACCCGGCCGGGAGCGAAGGCGACGCGTTCGGGCTGCCGCTTATGATGTCTTCTAAACCCATCAACGCAGCGATCGATCAATCGCTGATCGGCGTTCACGCCGCCGCCCCTAATTCCGGAGACGCCGCGCGCAATCGCGCTGCCGCCTGTTCGGGCGTGAGGTCGCGTTGCGGCTCCGCCAACATCTCGTAGCCGACCATGAACTTGCGGATCGTGGCAGAGCGCAGCAGCGGCGGATAGAAATGCGCGTGCAGCCGCCACGCATCAGCATTGACGGCGGTACGTGGTGCCTGATGCCAGCCCATCGAATAGGGAAAGCTGACACCGAACAGATTGTCGTATCGCGCCAAGAGCCGCGCGAGCAGATGGGCGAGGCTGTCGCGCGCGTCGGCGCCAAGATTCGGAAGATCGGCCACGGCGTCGCGTGCGATGACAAGCGTTTCGAACGGCCACGCCGCCCACCACGGCACGATAACCAGCCAGTGCGCATTGCTCTCGATGATCCTGACCTGTTCGGCGTCCTCGCGCTCCGCAACCGCGGCGAGCAGCACCGATCCATGCCGCGCCGCCCAGGCGCTCTGCTGCTCGTCTTCCACGACGATCTCGGTCGGCACATGCTCGCTCGCCCAGATCTGACCGTGCGGATGCGGGCTCGAACAGCCCATCACCTCGCCCTTATTCTCGAAGATCTGGACGTAGGCATAGCGCTCGCTCAACTGCTTGGACTGCTCGCACCAGGTCTCGATTACGGCGCGGATCGCGGCCGCGCCCAGTTCGGCCATGGTCCGGCCGTGATCGGGGGAATAACAGATTACATGCGCCTCGCCGCGCGCGGGAGCGGCCGGCATCAGGGCGTCGGACGGTGACGGATCGGGGGTGTCGGGCAGCATCGCCGTGAAGTCGTTCGCGAACACGTAGGGACCCGAGTAGAGCGGGTTGCGCGCGCCGCCGACGCGGACATTGCCGGGGCAGAGATGGCACGCCGGGTCATGCTCCGGTAAAATGTTCCGGTCGGGGGCCGCCACTTCTCCCTGCCACGGCCGGTTCGCCCGATGCGGCGAAACCAAAAGCCATTCGCCCGTCAGCAAATTCTGGCGGCGATGGGGGTGCGTTGCCGGATGAAACGTCACGATAACAGTGCGGCAAACAGCGCCGCGCGTTCGAGAGGCAATTCGGCGAGCGTGTCGCTTGTCATCAAAACACCGCCGCATGCGGCCGCCGCGCGCGCTCGTTGCTCGATCTGTGCCGGAGTGAGTTCATGAAAGCGTTCGCGGAGCAACAGGCAATCGGGGTCGGCTTGCCAGAGGATACTGTTGAACGGCGCGCGATGGGCGAGGTCATTGGCCATCATCTTCGCGGAATATTCGCCATTGAGCTCTACGCCGACATCGCGCCCGATGCGCACTGCGTCGACATAGCCGATGCTCGCCCAGAGCGGGCAGCCGCAGCCGAGCCAGAGCGCATCGCCTATATTGTCGCGTATGATCTGCGCCATGCGCCGCCAGATCGCGACGCGCGACAGCCCGGGCTCATGCCAGACCGCGCTTTCGGGTCCGTGCTCCATGGGGTAATACATGAAGTCGGTCTTGAAATAACGAGCGCCCCAATCCCTCGCCCAGACCCGGAATACGCTTCCGATATAGCTGGCCGCCTCGGGATGGGTGACGTCTAAAACGTAATATTCCTCACTGCGTTTGTGCCACCGGAATTCGCCGTAGAAATGCATCGCCCGCAACGGCGCGCCGGAATGGTCGTACGCCACCCAGTCAGGGTGATCGCGAAACAGTCGGCTGCGATTGCCAACAATAAAGGGAGCGATCCAAAGCCCCGGGGTGAACCCCGCCGCGTCGATTTCGCGCAGCAGTGGCGCCATGCCGCGCGGAAATTGCGGCTTGGTATCCAGCCAGTCGCCCATTTCGGGGGTGAAACCGTCGTCGATCAGGAAAATGTCGAGTGGGGCCTTATGCGCGTCGCGAAATGCCGCGCAGCTTTCGATCTCGCGCTGGATCGTCAGCTCGTCGATCATCGCATAATGATTATACCAGCTGCACCAGCCGGTAATGCGCCGGGGTGTGCGCGGGGGCAGAGGGGAGGCTCGGGCAACCATGCGCGCCCAGCGCTGGCGAACTTGCGAAAGATCGTCGCCGTCGAACAGCAACAGCGTCTCTCCTGCAGTCGCGCCGGTGCGATCGAGCAAAGTCTCGGCATCGATGATCATTTCATCGGCGTCGCCTGAAAAGCGAAAGCGCGTCTGGAAACGATCATGGCGCTCGAACCCGAGCAACGCGGCCCCGTCACGCCCTGTCAGCGCTGTCATTGCGAACCCCAGATCGCGCGCTTTGCCCGTCGGCTCGTCGTCATGTCGCGCGCCGGGCTTCTCGAGCCAAGAGCCGTCCCAGCTGTGATAGCCGTTGCGCAGATAGCCATTCGCGCCCTTGACTACTAAGCGCACGCCGAGGCTGTCGATGCTGGCGGAGGCGCCATTCAGCTTTGCGCTTACCCTGATCGAGTCGGCGTCATCGGCGACCGTAATGCCAACGCGATCGCTCGCCACCGGCTGACCGTCGAGCAACGCACCGGCGATCTGTATCGACAGTCCCCGTCGGTCAAACTCAAGCATCGGTAAGCCTGATCTCGCGTCCTTCATCGGCGGCGCGCCGCGCGCCAAGCGCGAGCCGGAGCGAGCCGCTTCCTTCGCGCAGCGGGACGCGGGGTGCGCGCCGGTCGCGAATGGCGTCAGCGAGATCGAGCAACTGTGCCTCGAAGGGGCTGATGCCGCCCGCGACGACCTGCGCCTCACCGCCTCCCTTTGACAAGTGAAACTCGGCGTCGTTCCAGCCGGTGAAGCGCCCGGTCAACCGCTCCGCGAACAGCGCCCATTCCTTATGCCAGATTCCGTTGACCGCGATGTTGTTGGCGTTGAGCGTCGCGATCCGCCCGTCGTCCCAACCGAAGATCATCGCCGAGACGTCTTCGACATCGTAGCCTTGCTCATCGTGAAACAGCCGCGCCCGGCGTGCGACGACGTTGTCAGGCTCGCCCATGAAATGTCGCACGAGATCGATGAGATGGAGCAGCTGCTCCAAAATCTGGCCGCCGGATTTGGCTTCCTCACGCCACCAATCCATGTGCAGGCTGTTGCACTGAAAGGCCGCGGTCATCATCCCGACGCGGCCGGCATCGGCGGCGTCCCACGCCTTTACCGCCTCACCGTGGCGATACATGAAGCCGATCGCGGCGGTTACGCCGCTCGCCTCGACTGTGTTCACCATCGCATCGGCAGTCGCGATGTCGAGCGCGATCGGTTTTTCGATGAGCAGATGCACGCCCCGCGCTGCTGCTGTTTCGGCTTCGCCGGTGCGCGCGAAAGGAGGATGGGTCACGATCATGAGGTCGAGGCCGGCATCGATCATTCGATCCACATCGGCGTACGGCACACCGCCGTGTTGCGCAGCGAAGCTTTCAGCCCTGGCCAAATCGCCGGAGCAAGCGCCGACGAGCGTCAGGCGATCGGGCAGAGCCACGACGCTTGCCGCGTGGCGCGCGGCGATGTTGCCGCAGCCGAGGATGCCAACGCGAAGGGTCATGCTGGAAACTCGAGCATCGCCTGCAGGATTCCGGGTTCGCCGCTGTCGAGCCGCGCGAATAGCGCCGGAGCGTCCTCGAACCGGGCGCAGTGTGTGATCAGCGGCAGCAGATCGAGCACGCCGCGATCCTGCAACTCGATCGCGGTGCGCCACAAGCGTGGCTTCGACCAGCGATAGCTCGCCTCCGCCGCCACCCCCGAAATCTGCGAGCAGATCAGGCGGATGCGATTGTGATGGAACTCCTCGCCCAGCCTCACGCCGCTCAGCTCACCCTGAAAGAAACCCATCGCGACAACGCGGGCGTCATAGGCGGCCGCGCGGATAGCTTCAGACAATGCCGGCGGCGCCCCGGAGACTTCAATGCAAGCGTCGGCGCCGCGCCCGCTGGTCATCGCCTTGATGGTCTCGGCAACGCCGCCCGCGCTGTCGAGGACGTGATGCGCGCCGAGCCGCTCGGCCATCGCCCGTCGGTCGGGATCGGGATCGACCGCGATTATCGTCGCGCCCGAAGCGCGCGCCGCCTGCGAGACGATCTGCCCCGGCACGCCGAGCCCGAACACTGCGATCGTATCGCCGATGCGAATCCCGGCATCGTGGACGCCGTTGAGCGCAACAGCGCCGATATGGCTGAAAATGCCGATGCGGGGATCGGCACTCTCGGGCATGAGCCGTTCGCGCACATAATCAACCGTGGCAACGTGATGGCTCTTGTGGTTCCAAGTGCCATAGACGTGCTGGCCCACGTTCAGGCCTGAGACGCCACTCCCCAGCTCGACGATCTCGCCGACTTCCTCATACCCCAGGTTGCGAACTGGCCAGTTCCAGCTTGGGGTTTCATCATCGACAAAAAGCCGCCGAGCCTCGTCGAAACGGCGGCTCATGAAGGGATTTGTGCCGCGATATTGGGTGAGCTCGGTGCCTGCGCTGATCCCTGAACAGAGAGTGCGGATACGCACCTCGTCCGCACCGAGCGGCGCATGCGCAGAGTCTTCGAACGCCAAAGTGCGTGGCGCGGTGAGGATTAGCGACCTCATGCGTGAGCGTGCGCGGCATTGGCCGCGACGGCGCGCGCGATCGTCGGGCGCATGGCAAGAATGATTGCCACCGCGATCGCATAGAAGCCCGCCATCGAAACCATGCCAGCCGCCATGCCATATTCATCTGACGCCCAGGCGACGATAAACGGTGTAATCCCCGCGCCGAAAAAGCCGATCATCGTCATTGCGCCCACCGCGGTCGCCCGCGCGTGGGGCGGCACTACGTCGTGCATCGCGGCATAGATGCAACCGTCGAACAGCCCCTTGCCGAAGCTGGTCGCGACCAGCACCGCGCCGACGCCTGCCGCCGTCGTCATCGAGGTCAGCGGGAGCAGTAGCAGCGCCGCGAGCGCCAAACCGATTGCCAGCATGTAGAAACGCCCGATCGGAGTCTTCTCGGCAAGCTTGTCGGCAAGATAGCCCGCCAGCGGCACGGTCAGAAAGCCGGCGATATTGATCGTCGCAGACCCGACCAGCGCCGAACCGGCCAGATCGAGCTTGAGCTCGTCATAAACATAGGTCGGCGCCCAGACGGTCACGCCGGTCGAAGCGCCGTTGGCGAGAAAGAAGACGATGCACAACATCAGTGCGGGCTTGATCCGGAAGACGACGCCTAGCGGCTCGTCGGCTTGGGCACGCTCGGTCTTAACCGGAGCGTCGCGGAGGAAGAACCACAGCACGGCGGCGTGTGCGAAGCCGACAAAGGCGAAGATGATGAACGGCGTGTGCCAGCTGAACTTGTCGGCGAGGAAGCCTGCGAAGAAAGCGCCTAGGCCGGCCCCCGCAAACACGCCCGTTTGGTGGAGCGACAAGGCGCGGCCGCGCCATTTCGGCTGGTGCCAATCGCTGATCAAAGCAGTCGCGGTCGGGTAGTAAGTGGCCTCTCCCGCGGCCACCATGACGCGATAGGCAAGCAGGATCGCGAACCCGGTCGAGAGCGCGGTTAGGCCAGTCGCCATCGACCAGAAAAGCAGGCCGTAAATGATCAGCCGAGTCCGCCGTACGCTGTCGCCGATCCGCCCCGATATGAAGGCTGCGACGGCGTAGACCCAGAAGAACAGCGAGTTGACGAGCGCGAGTTGCGTGTTTGAAAGGTCGAACTCCTCGCGCAGACTGGGCATCACAGCGACAATGATGTTGCGATCGGCGGCGTTGAGAAAAGCAACCAGCCAGAGCAGCCCAATCAGGATCCACGGATAGTCCCAGCTTCTCTGGCCGTTCATCGCGCGGCCCTCTCATTGCCCGCATCGATCATGATCGCACGGAAATCGTTCACATTGGTCAGCGTCGGCCCGGTGATGACGAGATCGCCCAGGGCGTTGAAGAAATCATAGGCATTGTTGCTGTTGAGATAGGCAAGCGGATCGAGACCCAGCGTGCGAGCACGAACAAGAGTATCGGGGGTGGTGATTGCTCCCGCCGCGTCTTCCGTACCATCAATGCCATCGGTGTCGCAGGCAAGCGCGTAAATGCCCGGCGCACCATCAAGCGCGATCACCAGTCCAAGCAAATATTCGAGATTGCGACCACCTCGTCCAGCCTTGTTGGTGACTGTAACCGTCGTCTCGCCGCCCGATATGATGATGCGGGGCAGCCCATCCTGGCCGAGCCTCCGCGCAAGCGCGCCGTGGCTCGCCCCTAGATGGCGCGCCTCGGCCTGAAGCTGGTCACCAAGGTCGGTGACGAGATAGCCGTCGCGTTCGGCCAACGCCCGCGCGGCGGCGAGCGCGTCTCTCGCTTTCGCGATCACCAGCGTCTCTCCGCCCGCGAGGCCAAGGCTGTCTGCGGCAGGCGTTTCGTTGGCCGGATCGGCCAGGGCGGCGGCCACGCCGGGTGGCAGCGCGAGACCATATTGGGCGACGATGTCGCGCGCTGCTTGAAGCGTGGTCTCATCGGCAACCGTCGGCCCGGAAGACACGAACGATGGGTCGTCGCCCGGAATATCGGAGATGATCCAGGTCGTCACATGCGCCGCCCCGGCCGCCACCGCCAGTCGCCCGCCCTTGATCCGCGAAAGGTGCTTGCGCACGCAGTTGATGTCTCTGATCGTTGC
>CBDUBW010000008.1:0-26141 GCA_965365485.1 uncultured Aquisediminimonas sp. | reverse complement strand
GCGCGTGCTTGCGCGGCCTGCACAGCCGTCGCAGGCTGAGTAGGCGGAATGACTTCGGCGACGGGCGCAGGCGGCTGCACCGGCTGCCACGGCGATGCGAAAGGATCGAATTCGATGATTTCAATTGGCCGGTCGCTTTCGTCCCACCGATAAACCGCGCGTTCGACGACATTGCGCAGTTCGCGGACATTGCCGGGCCAATCATGTGCCGCAAGCTCTGCCTCGGCCTTAGCGGAAAAGCCCGGCCAGCTGCTCCATCCCATTTCCGATGCCATGCGCCGCCCGAAATGATCGGCCAGTACTCGAATATCGCCCTCGCGGACGCGTAAGGGCGGAAGAGTCACCACCTCGAACGCCAGCCGGTCGAGCAAGTCGGCGCGGAAGCGTCCCTTGTCGACCAGCGCCGGCAGATGCTCATTGGTCGCAGCGACGATGCGGACATCGACCCGGATCGGACGGTTCGATCCAATCCGCGTAACTTCGCCATATTCGACCGCGCGAAGCAGCCGTTCCTGAGCGCCTGCCGAAAGCGTCGCGAGCTCATCGAGGAAAAGAGTGCCGCCATCGGCCTCTTCGAAGCGACCCTCGCGTGCCTTGGTCGCACCGGTGAAAGCGCCCGCCTCGTGCCCGAACAATTCGGCTTCGATCAGCGTCTCGGTGAGCGCCGCGCAATTCATCGTGACGAACGGTCCGTCCCAACGCGGGCTGAGGCGATGAAGCCGCTCGGCGACCAGCTCCTTGCCCGTGCCACGTTCTCCGATCACCAGCACGGGCCGGTTCAAACCTGCGGCACGGCTTGCCCGCTCGACGCTGTCGAGAAAAGCGCCGGACTCCCCTACGAACTGCTGCGCTCGCTCCATGTCCAACTGTTAGTGCAAAATCCCAAAACTTGGCAAGATTAAACCGGCTTAATCCGAATAGCGCATCGAGAAAATGGCGGATTTCCGCTACAAACGCAATTTGGCACGCACCCTGCAAAGCATAGGACAAGCTGCCATTGTGGCGGACCGAACCTAAAAGTTTTCAAGGGAGATACGAAATGACCAACACCCGCAACAACTTCTTCGCCGCGATCCTGTCGATCTTCGTCAGCGCGGCTTGCCTCGGCGGCGCTGTCGCCGCGGTGACCCCCGCCAACGCCGCCCCGGCCCCCGCGACCGTCTCGCTGGCATGATGGCGTTGCAAGTCCGGGAGAGCTCCCTCACTCTCCCGGCAGTGTTTCACCCTTCGAGCAACGGTACAGGAGTTTTTCACATGGGCATTTTTTCCCGCACGCGCGACATCATCGCCGCCAACGTCACCGACATGCTCGACAAGGCCGAAGACCCCGCCAAGATGATCCGCATGATCATCCTCGAAATGGAGGAAACCTTAGTCGAGGTGCGCGCCACCGCCGCGCGCAATATCGCCGATCAGAAGGAAATGCGCCGCCACATCGGCAAGCTCGATGCGCTCCAGCAGAACTGGACCGAAAAGGCCGAGCTCGCGCTTTCCAAGGATCGCGAGGATCTCGCCAAGGCCGCTTTGGTCGAGCGCCAGAAGGCGACCGACATGAGCGAGCAGCTTTCGGCGGAGATTGCGACGCTCGACGAGGCGCTGCGCGTTTCGGAAGCCGACATCTCCAAGCTCCAGGCCAAGCTGCGCGAAGCGCGCTCGCGCCAGAATGCGATCATGACGCGCCTCGAAACCGCCGAGAATCGCATGAAGGTGCGCGAGGCCTATGCAGGGTCGAAGGCTGAGGAAGCGTTTTCGCGCTTCGACCTGCTCGAGCGCCGCGTCGATTTCGCCGAGGCCCGCGCCGATGCGCTTTCGATGGGCAGCCAGCCCAAGACTCTCGAGGAAGAAATCTCCGAACTTCAGTCGAGCGAGAAGGTCGATGCCGATCTTGCCGCGCTGAAGGCTCGCCTGGCGAACAAGGGCTAAGGCGATGGATATCTTTATCCCGATCATCGCCATCACGGTCCTGTTCCTCGGGCTGCCGTGGCTGATCTTCCACTACATCACCAAGTGGAAGCAGTCGGCAACGCTGACCCAGGCTGATGAAAAGATGCTCGACGAGATGTTCGAGATTGCCCGCCGCCTCGAAGACCGCGTCGATACCGTCGAACGCCTCGTCGCGCACGACGATCCCAACTGGAAGCTGACGGCGCCCCCCGCCCGTCCCCGCCTCACGGAGAAGAACGATGTCTAACGCCGTCCGCAAATTCCATCTCGACAAGCGCCGGAGCAAATGGCTGGGCGTCTGCGCCGGGATCGCCGACTGGACCGGCATCAACGTCACGCTGATCCGCATCCTCACGGTGCTTGGCACGATCCTCGGCTCCGGCCTGCTGCTGGTCGCCTACATCATTGTCGCGCTGGTCGCGAAACCCAGGCCGTTCGGCGCATGACCCCGCAACATCACACAGGGAGTGAAACCATGTCCCCCCGCCGTACCAAATTCTACCTCGACAAGCAGAATGCCAAGATCAAGGGCGTTTGCGCGGGCATCGCCGATTATACCGGAGTCGATGTACTCTGGGTTCGGATCGGTATCGTCATCGTCACGCTGATGGGGGCCTTCCCCTGGACGCCAATCGGCTACGCACTCGCCGCCTGGCTGGCGCCTGCCAAGCCCTATGGCCTTTATGACGACAAGGAGGAAGCGCGCTTCTGGCAGGGCGTCCGCCAGTCGCCTGCGCGCAGCACCCGCGACATCCGCTCTCGCTTCCGCGAAATCGACCGTCGCCTCGCCGACATCGAGACCTATTACACCAGCCGCAACACGTCACTGGCCAACGAGATCGAGAGCCTTCGCTGAGGCGGAGGACAGGGAGAATTCAGATGAGCTTCAGCGGACCCTTCTTCGTCCTCGCCATCATCGCGATGAGCTTCGGGGCCTGGATGTTCACGACCTGGATCAGGGCCAAGAACGGCTACCCGGTCGAGAATGAATGGGGTGGCATGACCCATCGTCACGACCCGGCTGCAGATCGCAAGATCGAGCTTCTGACGAGCGAAAACGACAAGCTGCACGGCCAGGTCGCGCGATTGGAAGAACGCATCGCCGTTCTCGAACGGATCGCCACCGACGCGCCGAGCCGCCTTTCGGCCGAAATCGAAAATCTGAGGTAAAGTCATGGATATGGAACGCGCTGCATTTCTCGAAGCCATCGCCCCCGGAATGGCACTCGTCGCCTTCGTTTGCATGGCCGGTTGGGTCATCACCACCTGGCTGCGTGTGAAGCACGGCTATCCGCTGGAAAACAGCTGGGGCAAAGCGATTTACCCCAAGTCCAACGACGAGCAGGTCGAGCGCATCAAGCTGCTTAGCCAGGAAAATGCGCAGCTTCGCGCAGAGCTCGGTTCGATCAAGGACCGGCTCGCAAATGTCGAGCGCATCGTGACCGACAGTTCGCACAGCCTGAGCCACGAAATCGAAAATCTGCGCGGTCGCGCGAACTGACCGGCGAGCAAGGGAGAATTGCTATGGGACCTTTTGAAATGGTGGTCGCGATCATCGCGATCGTGACCATCGGCAGCCTGATCAAGTCGCGCCATCGCCACAAGCACGGCATCGTCGCCGACATGCACGGCAATGAGATGCTGATTGGCCAAAATCAGGACGCCGAACGCATGAATGCCGAAATCAAGTCACTTAAAGAACGGATCGCCGTGCTCGAACGGCTGGCGACCGACAATAACAGCGCCGTTGCGCTCGATCGTGAGATCGAGAAGCTGCGCTGACGCCCAGTTCCGGAGAACCGCTATGGACATGCCGCTGCTGTATTTGACGATCGCGCTGTCGACTCTCGCTGCCATATCGATCCTCGCGGTCGCAGGGCTGAAGGGCTTCACAGGCTGGCTCGATCTGAGACGCGCCGAAATCGACGCAATGCGCGGCAGCGGCGCCCCGGGACCGTCGGCGAGCAACCGCATCGAAATCGCCGACCTGAAGGAGCGCATCCGCAAGCTCGAGGCGATCGCCGCCGGGGTGGATCTTTAAGATGGCCAATCGACGCGCCATCGCGAACTACACCGTGCGATCGGGTGTCGGGCTCGGCAGCGCGCTCGCCGTCGCGATCTCATGGAGCCTGCACAAATCGATCCTATGGGCGATCATCCATGGCATCCTCTCCTGGATCTACGTCATCTACTACGCGCTGGTGCGTTGACCGGCCCGCGCCCGCGCCCTAGCGGCGCGGCGTGCGCAGTCTTTCCGATATCCACGACGAATTCGACTTTCTCGACGCCGACGATCGTTACCGCTTGCTGATCGAGCTTGGCCGCGAACTCGATCCGATGCCCGACGCATTAAAGACAGATGCCACATTGGTGCGCGGCTGCTCGGCGAGCGTCTGGGTTTATCCGACCCGTCTCGATGACGGTCGCCTCCATTTCCTTGCCGACAGCAATGCCGCAATCACCAAGGGCATCATCGCACTCGTGCTGGCCGCCGTGCAAGATCGCTCGCCCGCAGAGATCGCCGCGATCGACATCGAGGCCGAACTTGCTCCGTTCGATCTCAGGAACCAGCTCAGTTCCAACCGCACGCAGGGCATCCCCAACATGATCGCTCTGATCAGGGACACCGCGGAGCGATTGGCGTGAGTTTGATCGCGCGCTATCATCCAGCGATGCGTACTCTGCTTATTGCCTTGTTGATGATCCCGACCGCCGTTCACGCAGCACCGCCCCAGCTTCGCATCGGCACGGTGACGATCGCCGCCGCGGACATTGCCGATGCGCGCGCCTATCCGCAGCTCGAGGGCGACGTCGCTATGCTCGTGACGCTTGAGCCGGCCGCATTGAAACGGCTCGCCAGCGATACGCCGATTCAATTCTCGATCGATGGTCGCCCCTTATGTTCCCCCGGCTCCGCACTGCTCGGGGGTGACGGAGCGTTGCTTCTGTCTTGCTTTGCGAAGCGCCCGGCGGCCGAGGTCGCGGCGCTTGCCAAAGCACTTTCCGGCAAGGACCCCCTGCCCGAAACGCTCGACGACGAACCCTAAAGCGCCCGCCGCCGCTCTTCGGCGGCGCGCAGCACTTCATAGGCCGCCTGCACTGCCTGAAACCGTTTTGCCGCCTCGGCATCGCCGGGCTTGAGATCGGGGTGATTGGCCTTCGCCATCACCCGCCATGCAGCCTTCACCGCGTCGAATTCGGCGTCGCTTTCAAGATCGAGCACGTCCAGGGCGCGCATTTCATCCTGACTGCGCGATCCATCGCCCGAGCCGCCCCAGCCATAATGCTTGGCCTCGCGATAACCCGACGCATCGCGACGTTCCTCTGCCTCTCGCGCGGCGGCGTCTTCGGCGCTCAACCCCTCGAAATAGTCCCAGCGGCGGTTGTACTCGGCCGCATGCTCAAGGCAGAAATACCAGCGCTCGGGGCTGTTAGGGGATTTTGGCGCAGGCCTATCCCCCGGCTGCTCGCAGCCGTGACGATCGCACAGCCGCACCTTGGTCGCCTCGCTTGATGCGCCATAGCCCCGCCAGCGCGGAAAGCCCCAATCGATCGAGCGCGATGTTTTGTTTGCCATAGCCGTCCTGTTTACGCCGCCGGTAGCGCGCGTGCCAATCCTGAAAGTGCCAGAGGGCCTGTAAGCCGGGTTCTGTCCACCCCGCTCGCGCAGGGATGGGCGACCATTCCTCTAGCCCCGGACTTGCATCCGGGGTCAAGCAACCAACCCGGGCGACTGGGAGGAGGATCCCCATCGGGCACCCAAAAAAGTATTACTTCTTTGGGACCCAGTGCCGCCCCTATTCGGTCTTGCTCCCGGTGGGGTTTGCCGTGCCGCCGCCGTTACCGGAAGCGCGGTGCGCTCTTGCCACACCGTTTCGCCCTTACCTTGCACGAGACAAGGCGGTTTGTTTTCTGTGGCACTTTCCCTCGGGTCACCCCGGGCGGGCGTTACCCGCCACCGTTCCTCGCTGGAGCCCGGACTTTCCTCGGCATGAAAAACATGACGCGGCCGCCCGGCCCTCTGGCGCTGGCGCGTTACTCGCCCCTCGGCCTGAACTCAACCCGGCTTGCTGACCAGGTGGTGGGCATCGCCAAGCGCCTTTTCGCGCGCATCGAATGCGGCTTTTGCCATCGGTTGAAAGCGATTGGCGAACTGCACCGGGGTCATGTCGAGAAAGTCGCGGCAATCGCGGATGAAGTGCGACTGATCGACATAGGCTTCATCGACGAGTTGCGCCCAGGGCATGCCCCCCTGCCCCCGGATCTTCAATATGGTCCGCATGAAACGCGCGCGACGCATCATCAGCTTGGGGGTGAAACCGAAGTGCCGCCGCGAAACACGCGCGAACTTCCAATCGGGCATGTCGAGCCGCTGCAACGCCTGCTCGACCGTTATCACCTCGGGATCGGCCAGAACATTCTCGATCGCGGCCACATCGGCAAGCGCCGGGGCCTTTTCGCCAAGGCGGTCTGCCAGCACCTCCTCAAACGCTGCAACTTGCGCCTTGAAATCATCCTCGCGGGCTACGGTCGTGAGAAGCCGATCCGCATCGCTGCTCCAGATGTCGCTTAGATCCGCGATCGTGTCGGCGAAGCGGTCCGCTGCCTTGCCGATCAACGCGGCCCAGCCCTTCGGACGAAGATAAACGCCGATCAACTGACCGGTCGATACCTCTGCTTTGGCGCTATGCGCACTCGGCCCGAATAGCGCCATGCGCGGCACCCGGACCGCCGGGCCTTTGCCGATCCGCATTTCGAAGCCGTTACCATAGGTTTGAAGGCGAATGCTCGCGAGCGCCGGCAGGAATATTTCCTGATGTCCGACGCCTGGATCGAGCCGGATATGATAGGAATGGAAGCTTTCGATCCATGGCGAAAGATGGTCGGAAGGCGCGCAATTTTCCGCCTTGAAAGCTGCGCCATGGCCCGTCTCGATCAGGTCGTCTGGCGGACGGGTCAATGCGGCTACTCCACGCTAACATATATCAAACGGTGCTGCCGCTGCGCGCGTTCCTTCAGTCGTCGCCTTGCGGTCGTGGAAGCAACAGACCCAACAGTATCGCGCGGCACTCGCCATCGATAATCCCGTCGATCATCTCAGGCCTGAAGCGCCGCTGAAATGCGCGGATCGCCGCGACCGGTTCGACCACCTCGTAGCCGAAGCGCTCGAGTGCCAACAGGAAACCCGCATCGGTCCAGTTCGGGTCCATCAAGTTCTTGGTCGGCCGTGGGAGCGCCAATCGCAGCCGTGCCAGCCGACCCCAGGGAAAGAGCTCGCCTGGATCTTCCTTGCGTGCCGGGGCGATATCCGAATGGCCGACGATGTTGCCGCGGGTAATCGTGTGGCGGGTCAATATGTCCTGCATAAGCTGGATGAGTGCGGAGATCTGGACATCGGGAAACGGACGATAGCCATGCTCATGGCCCGGATTGACGATCTCGATCCCGATGCTTGCCGAGTTTACATTGTCGATTCCACGCCACCAGCTTTTGCCCGCATGCCAGGCGCGATCGGCTTCAGCCACCATCCGCAATATCTGGCCATCCTCGGCGATCAGATAATGCGCTGAGACTTTGGCCTCCGGGTCGGTCAGCCGCGCGATCGCCGAGGCTGCGTCTTTCATGCCGGTATAGTGGAGCACGATCATGCTGATCGGCAGCGTACGCGTGTCGAAATTGGGCGATGGCGTCTCGATGATATTCATCGCCAGTGCGGCACCCCCGAAAACGCTTCGTACGGTCGCGATAGAGCGCGCTGCGCGCAACCGCAATCGGCGTTGGCGCGCCTGAGGCGCGCGCTGCAACTAACTCAAGTTACGACGATTTTTGCGCAACCTTTCCACAGGATGAATGTTTACGCAGACGCAATTCATTCTGATTGAAGGTATTTCACAAGGAGCAGACGCGTGTACGGAAGTACTCAGGTTGCCAGTTCGGAAAATCGCAGCCTAAAACTTGTGACGAGACCTCCACTTATATGCTTTTCGCATTTGCGTTGGGACTTTGTTACTCAAAGACCGCAGCATCTGATGCGTCGGTTTGCTAAAACGCAGCGCCTCTTTATTTGGGAAGAGCCGATCCCGAGCGATCACCACCTTCCTTTCCTCGAGCAACATCATTTCGCCGAGGACGGTGTCATTGCACTTCGTCCGCGTCTGCCCGCGAGCTGGTCCAGCGACCAGCAGCTTGCCGGTTTGCGGACGTTGCTCGACAATTTTATCGCGATCAGCGTCACCGAGCCGCCCCTGCTGTGGTTTTACACACCCGCGATGTTCCGCTTTGCCGATCATCTTGAGGCGAGAGCCATAGTCTATGATTGCATGGACGAACTTTCGGCGTTCGCATTTGCCGATCCGAAAATCGTTGCTGACGAGAAGAAGCTGCTCAACGAGGCCGATCTGGTCTTCACGGGGGGCTACAGCCTCTACGAAGCGAAGAGCGCGCTTCATGCCGACATTCATCCCTTCCCGTCGGCCGTCGATGTCGCGCATTTCGCACAAGCGCGCGATATGCAGTCGGAGCCCGACGATCAGGCGATGATCGCGCGGCCGCGGCTGGGCTTCTTCGGCGTGATCGACGAGCGCATCGATCTCGATCTGATCGCTCGCGTCGCCGAGACTAAGCCCGATTGGCAACTCGTCATGGTCGGCCCGGTGGTCAAGATCGATCCCACTTCGCTTCCCGAGCGACCCAACATCCACTGGCTCGGGCGCAAGACTTACGAAGAGCTTCCCGCCTATCTCGCGACGTGGGAGGTGGCATTGATGCCGTTCGCGATCAACGAGGCCACCCGCTTCATCAGCCCGACCAAGACACCCGAATATCTCGCCGGCGGGCTGCCCGTCGTCTCGACCCCGATCACCGATGTCATTCGCCATTACGGCGATATTGCCGCAGTCACCATCGCCGACACTGCCGAGAGTTTTATCGCTGCCTGCGAGGCCGCGCTGGCGCTCGGCCGCAGCGGCGCATGGCGCGACGCGGCGGACAAATTGCTGGCGCGGCACTCATGGGATCGCACGCAATCGGCAATGGCGGGTCATATCGCACGCGTGATCCATGCCCGTCGACCGACCAAGATCGCATCGATCGTCAAGAAACCGCGTTACGATACCCTCATCGTCGGTGCCGGCTTCGCGGGATCGGTGATGGCGGAAAGGCTTGCTGCCGACGCCGGACAGAAGGTGCTGGTTGTCGACCGCCGTCCGCACTTCGGCGGCAATGCCTATGACGAACATGACGCCGCTGGGGTGCTGATCCACCGCTACGGCCCTCACATCTTTCATACCAATTCGGCCGATGTCTTCGACTATCTGTCACGCTTCACAGAGTGGCGGCCGTACGAGCATCGCGTCCTCGGGCGGGTTGATGAACAGCTGGTGCCGATCCCTATCAACCGCACCACGCTCAACCAGCTTTATGGGCTGTCGCTCAATAGTGAGGCCGAGGCCGAGGCTTTCTTCGCATCACGCGCCGAACCGGTTTCGCCAATCATGACGTCGGAGGACGTCGTCGTTTCGGCTGTGGGGCGCGAACTCTATCAGAAGTTCTTCCAGGGCTACACGCGCAAGCAATGGGGACTCGATCCGTCCGAGCTTGACAAGAGTGTGACCGCGCGCGTGCCGACGAGGACCAATACGGACGACCGCTATTTCACCGATCGTTTCCAATTCATGCCGGCAAACGGCTACACCGCGATGTTCGAGGCGATGCTCGATCATCCGAACATCGAACTGGCGTTGGGTACGGAACATCGCGACGTCATCGATCGCGTCGAATGCGATCACATTGTCTTCACCGGCCCGATCGATGAATATTTCGGCTTCCGCTTCGGCAAGCTCCCTTATCGCAGCCTGCGTTTTCAGCATGAAACGCATGACATCGAGCAGTTCCAGCCGGTGGCGACAGTAAACTATCCCGATGAGGCGACGCCCTACACGCGCATCACCGAGTATAAGCATCTGACCGGGCAGCAGCATTCCGCGACCAGCATCACCTACGAATTTCCGGCGGCGGAGGGCGATCCCTATTATCCGATCCCGCGGCCTGAAAATCAGGCACTATTCAAACGCTACGAGGCGCTTGCCGATGCCGAAGCTGGGGTCACGTTCGTTGGCCGCCTCGCGACCTACCGCTACTATAATATGGATCAGGTGGTCGCTCAGGCGCTTGCCACCTACCGGCGGATGCGCGCGGCTGCAAAGGAGAGCGTGCTGGTCGCCGCTGCCTGACGCTTCAAAACGTGTTCAGGAGCTTCATCCAGGGCGGGTTCGAATGTTCGAGCCACCGCCGCCCAGTGGACCGTCTACGACTCGATATGATCGCGGCGAGCCACCACGACATTCATGCGGCGCATGATTACGCGGTGTTGGCGCGACACGGCATCCGCACCGTGCGCGAGGGTCTTCGCTGGCACCTCATCGAACGAGTGCCTCGCCAATATGACTGGTCGAGTCTGGGAATGCAGCTATCCGCGGCCCGAGACCTCGGTGTGGAGGTGATCTGGGACCTGCTCCATTACGGGTGGCCCGACCATATCGACATCTGGTCGCCCAACTTCGCGGAACGGTTCGCCGATTTCGCAGTCGCTGCCGCGCGCCACATCGGGCCCGCACCCGAGGATGAGACGCGCTTCTACGCCCCGGTCAACGAAATCTCCTTCTTTTCCTGGGGCGGCGGCGATGTCGGCTGTCTTAATCCTTTCGCGCAAGGTCGCGGGCTCGAGCTCAAGGTGCAACTCGTGCGCGCGGCGATACGCGCCATGGAGGCAATCTGGGCGATCGACCCGGCGGCGCGCTTCGTCCATGCGGATCCGATCATCAACGTCGTGGCCGATCCGGCCAGACCGGAAGACGCGGCCCTCGCCGAAGGCCACCGCGCTGCGCAGTTCGAAGCCTGGGACATGATCTCGGGCCGAAGCTGGCCGCAGCTTGGCGGCCGGCCGGAACTGCTCGATATCGTTGGCGTCAACTACTATGTTCATAACCAATGGATCTGGCGCGGCGAGCCAATTGCTCTCGACAGTGCATTGGCCAAGCCGTTGCACATCATGCTCAGCGAGACTTATGCACGTTACCGGCGTCCGATCTTCATCGCCGAGACGGGGATCGAAGGCGATGCGCGGGTGCCGTGGCTACGGATGATCCTCGACGAAGTCGATCGCGCAATCGCGATCGGCGTGCCGGTCGGGGGCGTTTGCCTCTATCCCGTGCTTGATCACCCCGGTTGGGACGATGATCGCTACTGCCCCAACGGCCTGATTTCGTGCTCAACTGACGCAGCCGGGCGCGTCGCGCATGCCGGCCTCGCGGCGCTAATCGACGCCGATAATGCGAGGCGTCAGGCCAGCGCGGTACCGAAAAGCACCAGCATCCGGCCCCACGCCTTTTCCGCCTGAGGCGCATTATAAGCCCGGCTGTCTGGCGGGCACCAGCCGTGCATCGCGCCTTCGTACACTTCGATCTCGGCCGGTCGCTTGGCGGAATCGAAGGCGACGCGGAGCTTATCCTTCTCCTCAGGGTTGGCCTTGTCGTCATTGTCGGCGACGGCGATCAGGTAACTTGCCTGCGTTTTCGGAACGAGGAGGTGTGGGCTGTCGGGCTTGTCGGTCGCGAGGCCGCCGCCATGGAACGATGCGACAGCGCCGACGCGCGCAGGCACAGCCGCCGCGGTCTGGAAGACCAATGGCCCGCCCATGCAATAGCCCGCCGTCCCAATGCGACGCTTGCGGTCTGTCTCCTTCTGCGAGTCGATAAAGGCGATGAACGATTGGGCATCGCGCATGGCTGCCGCGGGCGTGAGGAGCGCGCGCATCGGCATCACCATGTCGCGAAATGCGGCGTCGAACGCCGTTCCTTCGGGCGCGATCGGTGATTTGGCGCTGCGGTAGAATTGATTGACGACCAGGACTGCATAGCCCGATTCCGCCAGCCTTTTGCCCATCTGACGCATTGCGGGGCGGAGGCCGAAAATATCCGGCCAGATCAGTACCCCGGGATGCTTGCCCTTGGCAGGCGCAACGAAGTAAGCGTCGCACGTTCCGTCAGCGGTCTTGATCGTCACATCGCGCTCGGCCGTCGCCGGTGCCGCGGCATTGACGGGCCATGCGGCGGCAAGGCCTATGCTTCCAGCCATCACGCCAAAGCCGCGTCGGGTCAGCCCGTGAACGTCGAGATCATGATCGGTCCGGTCATCGCACATTTCACTCTCCTATACTCAAGCTGCTAGTTTCGATCGCAAGCGCCGCAAGATCAGCCATACCGTTAACACGACGGGGACGGTCATCAATCCCGCGGCAACTTTGGGCTCGATGCCGGGGAAGCGCACGCGCGCAGCTTCGAGCATGAACAGGATCAGCCCCATGGCATAATAAGAGATCGCGGCGACCGACAATCCTTCCACCGTCCGCTGAAGCTTCAATTGCGCCTCCGCTCTCGCATCCATCGACGCAAGCAGCGCCAGGCTGGTTGCCTCGGCCGCGACCTCGACGCGGGTATTGAGCAATTGCTCGGTCCGAGCGATCCGTTCGACGACATCATTGAGGCGTTCGGCCGTGCTGTCACAGGTGCGCATCGCCGGTGCGAGGCGACGGTGCATGAATTCGGCAAGCGTTTGCGCGCCTTGTATCGGCTGTTCGGACAGCCCTTCGATCCTGTCACCGACAAGTTTGTGGTAAGCGCGCGCTGCCCCAAAACGGAAGGAGATGCGTGCACGCAAAGATTCTGCGTGGGCCGCCAACTGTGCGAGCTGTTCCAGCAGGTCATGATCGCTCGGAACGTCGCTGTCGGCGCCCAGAGACAAGGCCAGTTCGCCAGCTTCGGCCTCGAGATGCGAAATCTCCGCTCCCGATTCGACCGCCATCGGAAACGCGAGCAGCGCCATTAGCCGATAGGTTTCGATCTCGAGCAGGGCGAGCACGATCCTCCCCAGCACGACCGCATCATCGCTGTTCGCGAGAGCCAGGAATCGCGTAAAGCCGTCACGGTCGGGCCGAAATTCGCTGTGCACTGAAGCCGCCGCATCGCGAACGAAGCTGCCCACGGCCCCCGGTATGACTCGTTCGGGCGGCTCATCACTTTGGGCGCGAAGATCGACCATGGTCGCGACAAGCACGTCGCCCGGCAATGCCGAAATCCAATCAGCGGGGGCCAATGTCATTGCATTGCGCGCGAAGGGCTCGCGATCGGCGGGGCAGGAAAAGGTCCAGGTCGAAAACTCGGTATGGCGTTCCCACCGAAGCTGCCACCCGCCATTATCGACCGCGTGCCAGCGGGCTGCCTCGTCGGGAACCGGTGCGCCATAAACCTCGCATAAGCGCGCCATATGGACCCGATCTCCCGCCTCGGCGCCCGATCCGGAAAGCGTGGCGACCCGCGTGAGAGTCAGCGGCGGGCGCAGCGGCGTCGACGGTCGCGCGTGGGCCTCATCGATCAGGCGTGCGCGTGCCGAATGAAATTTGAGCTGCGCAGGAGCTTCCGTAATCTCCGCCGCCATAGCCGCATCGCCTCCTTCTTCACCATCATGCCGCAGCTATCGAGGCAACACCAACGCAAACCATGCTTGTGGTGCGATTCATTCATGTTAGGAACCGTCGTCGCTGTTGCGGGTTACGAGGCCGCCAGACATACAAGGAGACGCTGATGGGCAGGATCGTGAAATTGGGGGCAGGCATTATCGCATTGGCGGCTCTGGCCGCGTGCTCGGGCGGTGAAGAAGACACCGACGATGCAGCGACCGAAACCCCAGCGGCGACCGCGCCTGCGGCAACGAATTCGGCAACGCCCGCCGCCACCGCAGTCGCTTATTCAACGCTCACCGGTGACGCGACCAAGGGCGAGAAAATATTCATCCAGTGCAAGACGTGCCACGTTCTCGATGAGGGTGTGAACCGGGTGGGCCCGTCGCTGCACAACATCATCGGCCGCACCGCGGGTCAGGTTGCGGGCTACAATTACTCTCCCGCGAACAAGAATAGCGGGCTGACTTGGAACGAGGAAACGCTCTACGAGTATCTCGCCGCGCCCCAGAAAAAGATTCCTGGAACCAAGATGGCATTTGCCGGACTGCCGCAGCCGCAGGATCGCGCGGACGTAATCGCCTATCTCAAGACCGCATCGAAATAATCAACTCAGCCGCCGGCGCATGTCGATGACGTGCGCCGGCAAAGAGGCGGTGATAAACAGCGCGATCCAGCGCCAGTCCGCACCCGTCAGCGCTGCTCTCAACGCCAGCGCCAGACAGATGCCGGGCAGCAGCCCCATCGCCGCGACCGCGAGCTTTTCGCGCCGTCGTACGGCGATCCAGCCAAGTTCGACAAGCATCACCCCGATGATCAGATCGGCGACGTGACCGCTCGCGAAGAATTGGCTCACGCGAACGGCGGGTTCATCATGACGATCGCATAATTGAGCGCGGCGGCGATCGAGACCCAGATCAGGTAGGGCAATAGCAATATCCCTGCGAGCTTCGACCGGCGGTAACAGAAAACGATAAGCAGCGCGATCGAAGCCCATAGCAGGGCGACTTCGATGAATGCTAAATCGGGACGCTGCATTCGGAAGAAGAGCAGGCTCCACAGCACATTGAGAAAGCCGTTCAGTGCGAACAGCCCGATCGTCCAAGCGCCTGCCCGCTCGCTCTCCGCGTTGCGCCAGGTGATGACGGCGGCGATCGCGGTGAAGGTGAAGACCAAGGTCCAGATCACCCCGAAGGCGGCGTCGGGCGGTGTCCAATCAGGTTTGGCAAGCCCGCGATACCAGGGGCCGATGTCGGTGATCGTGGTCCCCAAGCCCGCAACGATCGAGGCGGCAACTGCGGCGATCGCGACCGGTGCGATCCACCCCGAATGCACTCGCATCAGGCAGTTGACCCCAGCAAGTGCCCGAGATCCTTAAAGAAGATGCGTGCGTGCGCAGCAGGTTTGGCGCGGACAAGGCGCTTTTCGGTATAGGCCTGCCAAGTCAGCATCTGCACGTCCGGATCCTCGCACATCTTGACGAAGCGTTCTCTGCGCTTGTCGCTGCGATACCAGAAATACTGCATCATGCCCAATATCCAAAAGACGCGGCCGTGTTCGCGCTTGAACGCGCGGCGGGCGCCTGCGAGCGCGCTGACGCGTCCGGTGGCGAGATAGGCTTCGACCGCGTCCGCCGCCATCCGTCCACTGGTCATCGCGTAGTAAATGCCTTCTCCCGAGGCGGGGGCGACGACTCCCGCGGCATCGCCCGCGACGACAGTGTCATGACCATTATCCCAGCGTCTGAGCGGCTTGAGCGGGATCGGCGCGCCCTCGCCGCGGATCGTTGCGCATTGGTCCAGCCCGGATTGGCGGCGCAGCGCCTCGACCGACGCCCTGAGCGCGAAGCCCTTGTTCGCACTGCCGACTCCGATGCTCGTCGTCTTGCCGTGCGGAAACACCCAGCCGTAGAAATCGGGCGATACGTGCCCCTGATAGACGACGTCGCACCGCCCGCCATCGAAGCTGCCATCATCGGGCGATTCGACGATTTCGTGATAGGCAAAGACGCAGGGCGGCGGCGGCACCTTCGGCAGCGCTTCCCTTGCGACCGCGGACCGCGCCCCATCGGCGCCTATGATCGCGCGCGTCCTGATCGAAGCGAGCGCCGATCCTCGCCCGTCCGCGCGATAGCGGATCGTTGCCATCCCGCTCGCGTCTCGCTCGATATGATCGAAGCTGCCTCGCACGCGTTCAGCCCCCGCCAGCGCGGCGCGGGCGCGAAGCCATTCATCGAAATGTTCGCGATCGACCATGCCGACGAAGCTGCCGCCGACCGGCATGTCGACCGCCTTGTTCGATGGGGCGACGATCCGTGCCGAATTCGCCCGTGCGACCAGCAGCGATTCCGGGACGTTGAAATCGGCAAGCAGACGCGGCGGCACCGCACCGCCGCACGGCTTGATCCGCCCCGCGCGATCGAGCAGCGCGACGCGACGCCCGGCGCGGGCGAGCTCGGTCGCCGCAGTGGCGCCCGCAGGACCGCCGCCGACCACGACGGCATCGTAAAGTGGGGCTTCTCGCGTCATGCCAAAGCACTTTCGTTGAAACGGGTCTGAAGCGAAGCGGCATTCGATCCGATGCGGATGGCGAGCGCCGCGGCGATAAGGAACAACGCAGCTTCGACCGCAAAGACTAGGACGAACGCCAATTGCGTATTGCCGAGCGCAACTCGTCCGAGATCGAGGCCGATCGCACCAAGCAGGCCGCCGAGCCCGAAGGCGATGGCCTGCGCCGCGCCCCAGATGCCCATCCTGATGCCCTCTTTTCCAGGCCCGGCGCCGCCCGCCAGTTCCATCATTCCAGCAATTGCCGAGACCGCGAAAATGCCATTGGCGAATCCAAGCAGAAAAACCGTCGACCGCAACGGCCAGCCAGGTCCTGCCGTAGCCGCAAAGCCGAGCAAGGCCAGCATCAGCGCCGAACCGAGACAGCCGGCGACCACCCAAGCGCGCAATCCGCCCTTGATCGGCCCGAAGAAACCGCTTCCGGTTACGCCGCCGACGACCAGCCCGATCAGCACACCCATGTGCTGAAACGACGATAACTGCGTCGATTGTCCGGGGGTGTAGCCGAAGACCAGACCAGCAAACGGTTCGAGGATAACGTCCTGCATGCTGTAAGCCAGCATCGAAACGAAAACGAAGATGCTGAAGCGCCGCGCGCGCTGGTCCGCCCAGGTCTCGCGTAATGCCTCGGCAAAGCTGCCGCGCGAGATCGGCACTGGCGCGAACTCGCGCGATGTTTCCATGCCTCGCACAGCGAGCAGGGAAAGCAGGAACGCCCCCAGAACAACGAATCCGGCGACGTTGGCGAGCCGTTGCGGCGTAAACGGATCGAGCAGCGATCCCGCCACGCCCGCAGTGATCACGATGCCCGCGACCATCATAATCCAGGCTATCGCTGCCGCTGCGGGCCGTCTCTCAGGCGCGACGCGAGACGCCAGCAGGGCCAGCAGAGAGGTTCCCGCCGCGCCGACCCCCGCTCCGATCATGCTGAACGCAACGACGGCCAGCATTATGCCGATCCAGCGCATCCCGCCCATCAACAGCACGGCACTGGTCGCGAGCAGCGCTCCCATCGCCAGCAATCCCATGCCTGCGACGATCCAGGCAGTGCGACGGCCGCCGCGGTCAGACGCGTGGCCCCACGCCGGTCGGGCAAGCTGGACGCCGTAATGCCAGGCGATCAGCGCCGCCGGGATGGTCGCGGCGAGCCCATATTCGACGATCATAATCCGGTTGAGCATCGACGTGGTCAGCATCACGATCGCGCCCAACGCGCTTTGCACGAGTCCGAGCCGAATGATTGCGAGCCAGCCGATCGGCGCGGTGCCGGTCATTGCAAGCTCCCGAGCCCGATTGCGGCAGCGAGCATTCCAAGCACGTAGGCGCTCACCCCGGTCATATTGTACCAAGGCGCGAAGGCCTGCGGATCGCGCAGCAATCTGGCCATGAACAGGCATTGCAGCACGAGCAATCCGGCGACGATCGCAGCGCTCATGACCAGTCCCCAGTTGAGCAGCAGCGCAACGACTGCTGCTTGTGGCAGCGCCATCACAACACAGGCGAGCCGCGCTGCCCGATCCGGCCCAAGCGTCGCGGGCAGCGATCGGATGCCCATCTCACGATCGCCCACCACTGCCTTGAAATCGTTCAGCGTCATGATCCCGTGCGCGCCTGCGCTATAAAGCAGCAGCACCACGAGGATCGGCGCACTGGGCAAGCCGCCAAGCATCACCGCCGCGCCGGTGAACCAGGTCAGCCCTTCATAGCAGAGCGCGCACGCCCCCGGCCCGGCCCAGCCGCTGACCTTCAGCCGCAGCGGTGGCGCGCTGTAGCCCCAGGCGAGAATTAAACCGACGCAGGTTGCAAGAAACACCCACAAGCCGATCGCGGCAGCAACCGCCAGCGACAGCGCCGACCCGATGACGGCGATAATCAGCCCCCATCGGCCTGCGACCCTGCCTGACGGAATGGGGCGTCCCGGCTCGTTGATCGCGTCGACGTGGCGATCGTACCAGTCATTGACTGCCTGGCTCGTCCCACACACCAGGGGCCCTGCAAGTACTATTCCTGCGAGCAGGAAGGGCCAGCGTTCAGTGAGCGATACGCCCGATGAAACAACGCCACACATGAAAGCCCACATCGGCGGGAACCATGTTATGGGTTTGACGAGTTCGACGACATCGCGAAGCGCTGGCGGCGGCGCGGACAGCGTGACCAAGGTCGAGCGAGCCATGTTGTAAGCTAGGCTTCACGCCTCTATTGTGTCAATCAGATTTGACACCGTCTTCGACGTCTTCCGACCCGACGGCAAAGCCGTAGCGGCGCAGCTTGGAATACAGGCTTTGTCGCGAGAGGCCGAGGATTTCGGCGGCGGAGGCGCGATTGTCGGACGTGTGCTCAAGCGCGGCCTCGATGCACAATCGCTCGATCAAATCGGTGCTTTCGCGAACGATATCGCGCAGCGGCATCCGCCCGACCAAGCCAGTGAGTTGCTCCACCGAGCGCGGCGCATCGAGCCGTGCTTCAACCGGCTGCCGCTCACGGTTGGCGGTGCGGATCGTAAACCCGTAACAAAGGCGTTGCCCGTCGGGCGCCGCGACTCCGGACAGTTCGACATTTTCCTGCTCACCGAACTGACCGCGCACGATCGTATCGAAGTTGCGCACGACCTGATGCGATCGCAACTCGGACGCGATCACCGCCATGTCGATGCCAGGCCGCCCAACGAACGTCTCGAGCGCACTGCCGACGATATCTTCGCTTCGCGCGACCGCGAGCAGATCGAGAAACGTTTCATTATGCGCGACAATCTTCAGCGCATCGTCGGTGATGACGAAGGGATCGGGAACGCGGTCGAGCGTCTCGGTAAGCGACAGCGTCGCACTCGGCGCTTCTTCGGCCGAAAGCGGCGTCAATCGCACGAGGAAATGCGCGACCCCGCCCTGCCGGAACAAGGTTGCGGTGAGCATGCATTCGGTGCCCGATCCCGCCATCGCCACCGTTGCCGCTGGCACTTCATCCGCCGCCGCGACCGCGCCAAGCAAAGCGACGGCATCGTCGCGCGACGAGGGCGCGACGATCGACTGGAGCAGCTGCCCGGCCAACCGCGATCGCCCCGCCAAGACCTCCGCCGCGGAATTCGCTTCGACGATGCGGCGCGTAGCCGCGTCGACGATCAGCACGGCTTCCGTCGATCTTTCGAACAGCAATCGATAGCGCGATTCGGCCTGCCGAAGGCGAAGATGATCGCGTTCCAACGCCTGCTGGGCTTTGAGCAGACGTTGCTGAAGCGCGGCATTCGCGCGCAGATCGCGACCAATGGCAATGACGTCACCATCGTTACCCGTCCGCACGGTGAAATAACGGATCGGGATTTCCCCGCCCGCCAGGATGTGATTGACCTGCCGCCAGCGACGCTCGTCTGGCCGTCCCGCATCGCGGATCAACTCTTCGACCTTAGGCCGGCTGTCGACGGTGACGGTTTCGAGCCACGCCCGGCCCGTCCAGGCGTCGACCCCCGCGCCCCGCAACTCTCCGCTGCCGACAGCAACATCGCGGATAACACCGCGCGCATCGACGACCATCGCGATATCGCCAGCGATCGCAAGCAGTTGCGCCGCGTCCTCGATCGTCATGGTCTCAAACGACAAGCGGGTGGCCTTGAATGGAATGGGTTCGATGATGGATGTTCGTGCGTCCATAGACCGCATCACCCATTCTTACAATTCGTCCCCCGGGACGGTCAGCTTACGATCGCCGGATCGACGCGTGCGCGGATCAAATCGGCGGCGAGCGCTACCGCATCGCGCGCGTCACCGGCGGTGCCATCCGCGCCGCACTCATCGATGAAATCGGGATCGGCGGGCAGCGCCCTGCCACCGACGAGCACGATCAACCTCGGGTTGGGCGACGCCCTGCGGATATCGCCGATCAAAGGCCGCAGCTGATCGAGATCCTCCTGCCGCGTCACGGTAAACCCAAACAAGTCGAAATCGCCGCTTCCCGCCGTGCTCACCAAGACTTCGCGCGCGGGCTCGATCATGCAACGCGTTTGCCAGCCGGCGACGCGAAAAAATTCTTCGACCAGCAGCGGACCAAAGCTGTGCTGATCGAGCGGCATCGACGAGAATAGCGCACGATATCGCGACATCCCTCGCGATACGGGAACGCGGCCCATCAATTCATAGGCGAGCTCCTGCATTCGCCACAGGCCCATCGTGACGTCGATGAAGTCGATTCGATCATCGTCCCAACGCAGCCCCAACTCACGCGCGCTGGGCACAATCAGTTCGAGCAGCACATCCTGGACGGCGACGCCGCGTGCGATGCAGCCTTCGGCGAAATCGAGCAGCGAAGCCGCATCGCTCTCGATCGCAAGCGGCGCGAAGGTAACGACTTCAGCTTCCGAAATGCGCGCTTCATTATCGGTCGGCACAATCCGCAGTTTCGAGATCGGCCCGTGCGCGACAAGCAATCTGGGAATGATTTCGCTTTCGATCATGCGCGCGAGATCTGCTGGCGAAGCGGTGTCATCGGGAGGCGGAGTTTCTCGCCGCGCATAAGACCGGCTTGGAAAGCGCGATCTCAGGCTGCTGAACCCTTGCGCCAGATAGGCTGCTGCCGACGGCATAGGCGTCCCTCCCTCGGTCGCGAACCGGCCTTCGGTTCACGCCGGAAAGCTGCGGGCATTGTCCTATCCCGTGCTCCCGAGTCGGAAGGCTAAGCCTGCAAAACATGGAAAGCAATCCCGGCTGTTTCACCCAATCAAATTATGTAATCTTTGGCTTACGTCAACTTTGCTTGACACTATTTTTTGCTGGTCCTACGCTTCCTTCATTGGGTGAGGAACGAAAGACGGCATGGCATGACCAGCCTTCGCACCAGTGATAGAGACGGCGTTTCCGGCCCCCCGCGCACGGCGCTTTACACTGCCGATCAGCGCGCACGACGCGATCGGTCGCGTTGGACTCTTGTTCAGGGAATATTGGCGCCGCTCCAATTTCTCGCCTGCCTGATCAGCCTGTTTTTCGTCCTGCGTTTTCTGGCCAGCGGCATCGGGGAGGAAGCGGCCACGGCGTCGATCGTCGTCAAAACCGGCCTGCTTTACCTCATCATGGTCACCGGCTCGATTTGGGAAAAGGTCGTCTTTGATCGATGGCTGTTTGCCCCGGCCTTCTATTGGGAAGACGTCTTCTCGATGCTCGTGCTGGCGTTGCACACCAGCTATCTCGTGATGCTGATCGGAGGGATCGGCTCCCCACGCGAACAGATGCTGGTCGCGCTCGCGGCCTATGCGAGCTACGCGGTCAACGCGACGCAGTTCCTGCTCAAATTGCGGGCCGCGCGGCTCGATGCCAGCGCCATGGCGGCAGCCGCGTGACGCCCGCCGCCGCCCTCGCGCTGACAGGCTGCGACTCGGCGGCCCCGAAGCGTGAGCGCGACCGGCTCGAAGTTATCCGCGAACGCGGCCAGCGCGAGGTTTTCTGCGGGCTGACCGGCATCGTCTGGCTCCACCGCAAGATCCAGGACGCCTTCTTCCTCGTCGTCGGCTCGCGGACCTGCGCGCATCTGCTGCAATCGGCGGCGGGGGTGATGATTTTCGCCGAGCCGCGCTTCGGCACCGCGATTATCGAGGAAAAGGATCTCGCCGGCCTCGCCGACGCCAATGAAGAGCTCGACCGTGTCGTCGATCGGCTGCTGGCGCGACGCCCGGACATCAAGGCGTTGTTTCTCGTCGGATCGTGCCCGTCCGAAGTCATCAAGCTCGATCTTGCCAAGGCGGCGCAGCGGCTTTCCGCCAAGCATATGCCCAGCGTCAGAGTGCTCAACTATTCGGGCAGCGGTATCGAGACGACATTCACCCAAGGTGAGGACGCGTGCCTCGCCGCGCTGGTGCCCGAAATGCCTGCGACGCAGGCGACTGACCTGATCGTGGTCGGCGCGCTACCCGATATCGTCGAAGATCAATTCGCGCGCCTGTTCGCCGATCTCGGCATCGCGACCAGCTTCCTGCCCGCGCGGCGCTCATGCGATCATCCCGCCGTCGGCCCCAACACCCGGTTCCTTCTCGCCCAGCCCTTCCTCGGCGACACAGCAACTGCGCTTGAACGTCGCGGCGCGACTCGCATCGCCGCGCCCTTTCCCTTCGGCGCAGAGGGTACCACCGGTTGGCTGGCAGCGGCCGCGGCGGCCTATGGCGTCGACTCGATGCATCTCAACCGCGTCGTCGCGCCGGGCCGCGAGCGCGCCAAGCGGGCACTTGAACATCACCGCGAGAAACTTGCGGGAAAGCGCATCTTTTTCTTCCCCGATTCGCAGCTCGAAATCCCGCTCGCGCGTTTCTTGTCGCAAGAACTCGGCATGATCCCGATCGAGGTCGGCACGCCTTACCTTCACCGCGATCACCTCGCCGCCGATCTGGCATTGCTGCCCGAAGGCACGCGGCTGAGCGAAGGCCAGGATGTCGAGCGCCAGCTCGATCGTTGTCGCGCGGACCGTCCTGACCTCACCGTCTGCGGCCTCGGCCTCGCCAATCCGCTCGAAGCCGAAGGGCTGGCGACCAAATGGTCGATCGAATTGGTGTTCTCGCCCGTGCACGGTTTCGAGCAGGCAGGCGACCTCGCCGGGCTGTTCGCGCGCCCCCTCGCCCGGCGCGAAAAGCTGCGGGAGCTTTCACCATGCAGCTGACGGTTTGGACCTACGAAGGCCCGCCGCATGTCGGGGCGATGCGCGTCGCGACCGCGATGAAGGGGCTGCACTACGTCCTCCACGCGCCGCAAGGCGACACCTACGCCGATCTGCTCTTCACGATGATCGAACGGCGCGGCACCCGCCCGCCGGTCACCTACACCACCTTTCAGGCACGCGATCTCGGCAGCGACACGGCCGACCTCTTCCAGCGCGCGGCGCGCGACGCCTATGCCCGCTTCCAGCCGCAGGCGATGATCGTCGGTGCGTCCTGCACCGCCGAGTTGATCCAGGATGACCCGGCGGGCCTCGCCGAAGCGATGGGCCTGCCCATCCCCGTCATCCCGCTTGAGCTTCCCAGCTATAGCCGCCGTGAAAATTGGGGCGCGGCGGAAACTTTCTACCAACTCGTGCGCGGGCTTGCCGACCGATCGGTGCGCAAGAGCGACGGAGTAACCCGCGCCAATATCCTCGGCCCGACGGCGCTCGGCTTCCGTCACCGCGACGATGTCGTCGAAATCCGCAAGATTCTGACGCAACTCGGAATCGAGGTGAACATCGTCGCGCCATCTGGCGCCTCCCCCGCCGAGCTTGCCCGCATCGGCGATGCCGATTTCAACATCTGCCTCTACCCCGAAATCGCCGACAGCGCCTGCCGCTGGCTCGAACGCGAGTTTAACCAGAAGATTGTCCGCACCGTGCCGATCGGCGTCGGCGCGACGCGTGCCTTCATCCGCGAAGTCGCCGCGCTGGCGGGCGTCGATCCCGCCCCGGCCCTCGATGGCGACGGATCGCGGATGCCGTGGTGGTCGGCCTCGGTCGATTCGACTTATCTGACCGGCAAGCGCGTCTTCATCTTCGGCGACGCCACCCACGCCATCGCCGCCGCCCGCATCGCCCGCGATGAACTCGCCTTCGAGGTCGTCGGCCTCGGCTGCTACAACCGCGAATTTGCCCGCGACGTTCGCGAAGAGGCCAAGCGTCACGGCCTCGAAGCGCTGATCACAGACGATTACCTCGCGGTCGAAGATGCGATTTCCGCGGCCCAGCCCGAACTGGTGCTCGGCACGCAGATGGAGCGTCACATCGCCAAGCGCCTGCGCACCCCCTGCGCGGTGATCTCAGCGCCCGTCCATGTCCAAGATTTCCCCGCGCGCTATTCGCCGCAGATGGGCTTCGAAGGCGCAAACGTGATCTTCGACACCTGGGTCCACCCGCTGGTGATGGGGCTCGAGGAGCATCTGCTGACGATGTTCCGCGACGATTTCGAGTTTAGCGACGGTGCCGGGGCCAGCCATTTGGGTGGGCATGGCGCTATTCCAATCCCCCCCGACACGGGGAAGGGTAGCAACCCTGACTCGACCCCGGGTGGTGGAGGGGCAGTGTCCGAGCAGGCTTCCGACGCGCCACTCCACCAACTTGCGCTTGGTCCCCCTCTCCCGACGGAAGGGGATCAAGAACTTTGGACCTCTGAGGCGGAGAGCGAGCTCAAGAAAATCCCGTTCTTCGTCCGCGGCAAGGCCCGCCGAAACACCGAAGCCTATGCCGCCGAACGCGGCCTCGCCTCCATCAGCCTCGACACACTCTACGAAGCCAAGGCGCACTATGCCCGGTAAGCGCCCGCCCGTCCGCGTCGTGATTGTGACGCTCGACAATCATCTTTCGGGCGTCGCCGAGCGCGCGCAGACGCGGCTCGACGCCGAAAATCCGGGGATCACCATCGGCTTCCACGCCGCTGCCGATTGGGACGCCGCGCCAGACAAGCTCGAAGCGTGCCGCGATGACATCGCTCGCGCCGACATCGTCATCGCGACGATGCTGTTCCTCGATGACCATATCCGTGCCGTCCTTCCCGCCTTGGAAGCCCGCCGAGAAAAATGCGACGCAATGCTCGGCCTCATGTCGGGCGGAGAGGTCGTCAAGCTGACCCGGCTCGGCGGCTATCGCATGGATGCCCCCGCCAGAGGGCCGCTCGGGCTGCTCAAGAAGCTGCGCGGCGCGAACAAGCAGGGCGCCAGCACCGGCGCGGGTCAGATGAAGATGCTGCGCCGCCTGCCCAAGATGCTGCGCTTCATCCCCGGCACCGCGCAGGATGTTCGCGCCTACTTCCTGACGCTGCAATATTGGCTGGCCGGATCAGACGATAATTTCGTCGAGATGATCCGAGCGCTGGTCGATCGCTACGCCGAGGGCGATCGGCGCGAACTGCGCGGGACCATGGCGGCACAATTGCCGACCGAATATCCCGAGATCGGCGTCTATCACCCTGCGCTCAAGGCGCGCATGTCGTCCACCGCTGACGTCCTCCCCGCCCCGGCCAAGCCCGTCGGCACGATCGGGTTGCTGCTGCTGCGCTCTTACGTTCTCGGACGCGACACCGGCCATTATGACGGCGCGATCGCCGCGCTGGAGGCGAAAGGCCTGCGCGTCATTCCTGCCTTTGCCAGCGGGCTCGATCAGCGACCGGCGATCGAAACCTTCTTCATGAAAAACGGCAAGCCGACTGTCGATGCGCTGGTTTCGCTGACCGGCTTCTCGCTCGTCGGCGGCCCCGCCTACAGCGATTCGAAAGCGGCCGAAGAGATTTTGGCGAAGCTCGATCGTCCTTATCTCGCCGCCCACCCGCTTGAATTTCAGACCATTCAGCATTGGGGTGCGGGAACGCAGGGTCTGTCGCCGGTCGAGGCGACGATGATGGTCGCGATCCCCGAAATAGACGGTGCTACCTCGCCGATGGTGTTCGGCGGTCGCTCGGATGGCTCGGACGCCGCCTGCACCGGGTGCGGCCGCGGCTGCGTATTCCCGAAAAGCGCGCTCAGCCGCGCGATGGTCGCATGCCCCGAGCGGGCCGAAGCGCTGGCAGCGCGCGTGGCGAAGCTGGTCGCGCTGCGCCAGACACCGCGTGCCGATCGCCGAATTGCGATCACGCTCTTCAACTTCCCGCCCAACGCCGGGGCGACCGGCACCGCTGCCTTCCTTGGCGTGTTCGAGTCGCTGCACGCGACACTGCTGCGACTTCACGCCGACGGATACTCCGTCGAGTTCCCGGATTCGGTCGATGCGCTGCGCGATGCGGTGCTGGGCGGCAACGCCGATCGCCACGGCGCGGATGCCAACGTTCACGCGCTCATCCCCGCCGACGATCACGTCCGCCGCGAGCCGCATCTGCGCGAGATCGAAGCGCAATGGGGCCCCGCCCCCGGCCGCCAGCTTTCCGATGGGTCGTCGATCCGCATTCTCGGACAGTGCTTTCGCAACGTCTTCGTCGGTATCCAGCCCGGTTTCGGCTATGATGGCGATCCGATGCGGCTGCTGTTCGATGGCCGCTTTACCCCAACCCACGCTTTCAGCGCCTATTATCGCTGGCTGCGCGAGGATTTCGGTGCGGACGCGGTGCTGCATTTCGGAACGCACGGCGCGCTCGAATTCATGCCCGGCAAGCAGACCGGGCTCAGCGGCGATTGCTGGCCCGAACGGCTGCTGCGCGA
>CBDUBW010000007.1:0-26249 GCA_965365485.1 uncultured Aquisediminimonas sp. | reverse complement strand
TCACCCTCTTCGATAGCCGTCATCCACGCCGCCAGCACCTTGGGGTGACGAATGTCGCGCGCGAGAAACAGCAGGTCGTGGCGCGGCAGAGAGAGCGCAAATGTCTTCATCGCTTCGAGATCGCCGGTTTCGAACTTGCGCAGCACCACGCTTGCACCGCCGCAATCGATCGACTTGGGATATTCGCTCAAAGGCTGCGCTCCTGAAGCCAAAGATCGAGCCGCGGCCACAGCCGTCGCACCGCGTTGGGCCCGGCGACCAGGCTGACATGCCCGCCCTTGAGCACGACCTCCTCCTTATCTTTCGATCCGACCATCTCGACCAATGGCTTGGAGGCCGCGGAGGGCACGATGTGATCATGTTCGGCGACGATGTGCATGAACGGCGCGGTGATCGCGTCGAGCCGGGCAGGGCGCCCCCTGATCTTCATCGCGCCCTCGAACAGCGCATTCTCCCACATCAGCTGCTCGGTGGTTTCCTTGAAATAGCGACCGGCGAGCGGAAGGATGTCGGTCGACCAGCGTTCGAACATGCGGTGTGATTTGACGAACTCGTCATTCCACAGATTATCGAACAGTCGGATGTTGGCGGCGGGCCGACCGGCAGGCCGCAGCATGTCGAAACCCTGGAATAGGAATTCGGGCGGGGCATTGCCGAACGTCTCGATCAAGCGGTCGACATCGAAGAAACGCTTGTCGCTCCACGCCTGAAACAGCGTCATCTGCTTGAAATCGATCGGCGTCGTGAACGTGACGAGGTTCTTGAGCGGACCATCGGGATGAAGCGACGCCCAGAGCAACGAGAGCACCCCGCCAAAGCAATAGCCGACCAGCGAGATGTCAGGCTCGCCCGTGACTTCGAGCACTTTGTTGACGCACGTTGGCAGGAAATCGAGAACGTAATCGTCGATCCCGAGATTCTTCTCCTCGGGCCGCGGCGCCTCCCAATCGAGCATGAAGACGTCGTACCCGGCCTTGAGCAGGAACTCGACGAAGCTCTGCCCCGGCACCATGTCGAAGATATAGCCGCGGTTGGTCGTGGCCATCACCAGCAGGATCGGGACGCGATAGACCTCGTCCGACATCGGATGGTAATGGTAGAGCTTCATTGTGCCGCGCGAGAGCAGCGTCTCCTTAGGACTCGATCCGAGCACAGGGGCAGGGGAGGCAAAATAGCCGAGCCCCTTGATGTTGCGCTGGAGCGCTCGCTCGAATTCCTTGGCGGAGCGTTCGAGCAGCCCGGTATCGTCCTCGCTCATCGCGACTTGGGCGGCGGCTTGCGAGTCCGTCGCGGGGCAGGGGCGGCGGCGACCGAAGGCGGCTTGCTGCCGCCGAGCAGTGCCTCGATCCGCGCCAGTTGCGCCTCGACCGCGAGCAGCCGCGCCCCGATCGCTTCGACATCGGCCTTACTCGGCATGTTGGCGGCGTCGAGCGCCTTCGCCATTGCTTCTTGCGCGCTCTGCTTGGCCTTGAGCGTCGTCGCGGTGCCGATCTGCATCGCCTGCGCGGCCTCGGGCGTCGCCATGACGCGATTGCCCCACTCGTTGGTGGTCTTCTCCCACTGGTTCACCATCTCGCGAAAGAAGGCGAAGGGATCTGCTGGCACCCCTTTGTCCATATCGTGTTGATTGAACCGATTGCGAGGAAGGTCAAGGTTTGATCTTCGCGCAATCGACCTTATGTCTGCCGCGAAATAAGCACAAAGGATCAGGAATGAGTTTGCGCCACACAGGCTTCGCCGCTCGGATGGACGAAGAGGAGAAGGACGACGAAAAGGGCCAGACGCCGCAGCTTCCCGTCGCCAAGTTCCTCGAAGCACGCACCGTTCTCATCTTCGGCGAGATCAACCAGAAGCTGGCGCAGAGCGTCGCGACGCAACTGCTTTACCTCGATCACATCAATCACGATCCGATCAAGGTGATCATCAATTCGCCCGGCGGCCACGTCGAATCGGGCGATACCTTGCACGATCTGATCGAATATGTCTCATCGCCAGTGGCCGTTATCGGAACCGGATGGGTCGCGAGCGCGGGAACGCACATCTTTTTGGGGGCCGCCAAGGAACGGCGCTTTTGCCTGCCCAACACCCGCTTCCTTATCCACCAGCCAGCGGGCGGGGCGCAGGGCAGGGCAGTCGATATCGCAATTGCCGCCAGCGAAATTATCAAGATGCGCGCGCGCCTTGCGCGGATCATTTCCGAAAAAACCGGCCAGCCAGTCGAACGCGTCGCCAAGGATATCGAGCGCGATTACTGGATGAGCACGTCGGAAGCGATCGATTACGGCATCCTCGGTAAGGTCATCACGTCGCCCGGCGAAATCACCTTCTGAGAGTTGCCGCGCGGCGATTTTAGCGGCACACTCGCTGCGAACAGATAGGAGCACCGCGATGGCCACCGCAGCCGCCGTCAACGACGACGAAATCCAGGGCATGGTTTCGCCCGAGGAATGGAAGATCCGTGTCGACCTTGCCGCGGCGTACAGGCTTGTCGCGCTTTATGGGTGGGACGATCTGATCTTCACCCACCTCTCCGCTCGCGTGCCGGGCCCGGAGCATCACTTTCTCATCAACCCCTATGACATGATGTTCGATGAAATCACCGCGTCGAGCCTCGTCAAGATCGATGTCGAAGGGCAGCCGGTGGTTCCGACCGCTCACCCGGTCAACCCGGCGGGCTTCACCATTCATTCGGCGATCCACATGGCGCGCGAGGATGCGCATGCGGTGATGCACCTCCACACCCGTGCGGGCCAGGCAGTGAGCGCGATGGAGTTCGGGCTGCTGCCGCACACTCAAACGGGCATGATCGCGGGAAGCGATGTCGCCTACCACGAATATGAAGGCATCGCCACCGATCTCGAGGAGCGCGAGCGCCTGGTCGAGGATATCGGCGATAAGTCGGTGATGATCCTGCGGAACCACGGCACGTTGGCGGTCGGCCGCAGCGTCGCCGATTGCTTCCTGCGCCTTTATTTTCTCGAGCGAGCCTGCGACGCCCAGGTCGCGATGCTCAGCGCAGGCTATGACAATCTCTACAACCCGCCGCAGGGCACGCCCGAAAAGGTCAAAGGCCAGTCGAGCGGACCCGGGATGTCCGCGCTTTCGGAGAAGCTCGCCTGGCCGGCGCTGCTGCGGAAGTTGGACCGGGTGAACCCGGGGTATGCGGAGTAGCAACGCCTGATCGACTAAAACTGGCGGGCGGCCGAAAGAACGTTTAAAAATTGATCTTGAGGGGCCGGCCATGCAAATTTTTCTCAAAGTCTGCGTGCTGGGGGCCGCCTCGGTGCTTCTTTCAAGCGCCACCGCGCCGCTCGACGCGTCCCAAGCGCTGATCGCCCTCGATCCCACCCAGCGGGCGCGATCAATGTGTGGCGGCGCCTCCGCGCGGGCGAAGCTGAGCGCCGATCTGCGGCTCGCTGCCCTAGCCGCTGCGCCTGCCGGCGCACAGATGGCGGGGATCGCGCTTTATCCCGATCTCAGCGCCCCGCGCGGCCTGGCGGTGACCGCAAGCGTCGCGGCGCAGCGCTATTTCGATCAGGGATTGGTGCTGAGCTACGGCTTCAATCACGCGGGCGCAGTCCGATCGTTCCGCGCCGCGCAGAGGATCGATCCCGAATGCGCGCTGTGCTGGTGGGGAGAGGCGATCGCGCTCGGCCCCAACATCAACGCACCAATGGACGATCGTGACCGCCCGGCGGCGTTGGCCGCGCTTGCGCGTGCACAGGCGCTCGCCCGAGAGGCGACAGCCTTGGAGCAAGCCCTGATCGAGGCGGCGGGACAGCGTTACTCACGCGACGACAAAGCGGATCGTGCCGCTCTCGATGCCGCCTATGCCAATGCGATGCTGGCGGTCGCGAAGCGATTTCCCGATCAGCACGACGTCGCCGTGCTCGCTGCGGAGGCGGCGATGGACACAACCCCTTGGAATTACTGGGAGGCCGATAAGCGCACGCCCGTAGGGCGCGCGGGCGAGGCGGTCAGATTGGTCGAGAGGGTTCTGGATCGAAGCCCGTCGCACCCGCAAGCCAACCATCTTTACATCCATCTGATGGAGAACAGCCACGATCCCCGCCGCGCGGAGCCCGCGGCCGACCGGCTGGCGTCACCGCTGACGCCCAACGCGGCGCACCTCGTCCACATGCCGGGTCATATCTACCAGCTGCTCGGCCGCCACCGCGATTCGATCCGCGTCAACGTCGCCGCCGCGCGAGCCGACGAACGCTTCATCCGTAACACGGGCGATACCGGGCTCGTCCGCTACGGATACTATCCGCACAATATTCATTTCATCGTCACCTCGGCGCAAATGGCCGGAGACATGAAGACCGCGTTGCGTGAGGCGAAGCGGCTGCGTTCTGTGCTCGATCCGGCGACCTCGGCGCGGATCGGATGGGTACAGGTGATCGATGCCGCCCCGTTTCTCGCGATGGCGCAATTCGCGACGCCCGATGCGATCCTCGCCATGCCTGTCGCGGATGCGCGCCTGCCCTATGCCGTCGCGATGCGTCACTACGCGCGCGGCGTCGCCTACGCGCAGCGACGCGACGCTTCTGGCTTCGAGCGCGAAATGGCTGCGCTCTTGGTCGCGGCAAAGTCGCCGGGCGCGGCGCAGCTTGCGGCGCAAGGCGTGCCCGTGGCTGGATTGATGGGCGTTGCCGAGAACACAGCACGCGGGCGTCTCGCTTTCGCGCAGGGGCGCTATGATGAGGCGATCAATCACTATCGCGCTGCGATCGCGAACGAATCGAAGCTCGCCTATCAGGAACCGCCTTTCTGGTACCATCCGGTCAACCAGTCTCTTGGCGCGGCGCTGCTCAAGGCCGGCAAGGCCGGCGAGGCTGCCCAAGCGTTCCGCACCGCCTTGTTGCAGACGCCATCGAACGGCTGGGCGCTTTACGGCCTGGCCGAAGCCGAGGCTGCGCAGGGCAACAGGCTCGAGGCCGCAGCGGCTCGGCGCGCGCTCAAGCGGGCATGGATCGGCAATCGTGCCTGGCTGAAGCTTGAGAGGCTATAGACCTGGCGGACAGGGTGGGATTCGAACCCACGGTGAGCGCAAACCCACGGCGGTTTTCAAGACCGCTGCCTTAAACCACTCGGCCACCTGTCCTTGGCGGGTCCGATACGAGTGGTATCGGTTCCGCGCAAGCGATGCGCCGACCTGACCGGAAATAGGATTTTGCTTGACAGCCGTCAACGTTTCGTTCTATAATTGTTCTAACGCTGATTCGCTCGATCCTTGCCCAAAATCTCTTTCGGCTCGTCGTCGGCCTGTTGCGTTTTTGGCAGTTTTGCGTGCGAAAGGCCCCAGACTCACTGAACTTACTGAACTTCCGACAGGCGCGGGGCTTTTCCGGCAGGGTACGACATGCCAGAAGAGTGGGCATGTTCGCGCGTGCCCGGGTCCTCGTTTGCGTTGCCGCTCTGCTCCTAACGGGCCAATCGGCGGTTGCGCAGGATCAGACGTCGTACCAATTGTTCCTCACCCAACTCGGCAATCAGGCCGCGTCGAGGGGTGTCAGCCGCGCGACGATCGACCGCGTCCTGCCGACGCTGACCTACAGCGCGCGCGTGGTCGAACTCGATCGCGCGCAGCCGGGCGGGCCGAGCAATGCGCCGCCGCCCAAGCTCGCGCCCTATATCGCGCGCCACGTCGATAGCGCGCGGATCAATCGCGGACGCGCCAAATATCAGGCGTTGCGGCCGTTTCTCGCGCGGGTCGAGGCGCGAACGGGCGTGCCCGAAGCGATCATGGTCGCTATCTATGGCCACGAGACAAATTACGGCAGTTACACCGGCGATTTCGATCTCGCCAATTCGCTCGCGACGCTCGCTTATGAAGGCCGCCGCCGCGCGCTCTTCACCGAGGAGTTTATCGCCACCCTAAAACTTATGGATCGAGGATTCAGTCGCGATACGCTCAAAGGCAGCTGGGCGGGGGCGACCGGCTACCCGCAATTCCTGCCTTCGATGTACCTCCGCCTCGCGCGCGACGGCGATGGCGACGGCCGTGTCGACATCTGGCGCAGCGAGGCTGACGCGCTCGCCTCGATCGCCAATTATTTTATCAGCGCGGGGTGGCGGCCCGGCGTCTCGTGGGGCGTGCGCGTCGCGGTGCCCGCGGGGTTCGATTGGGCGGCTGTCAAGTCGCGAACGGTCTCGCCGCGCTGCCCGCGTGTCCATGAACGCCACAGTAAGTGGAAAAGCGTGGCGGAATGGCGTCAACTCGGCGTCGCACAGACCGGCGCGCGACCGCTGCGAGATCGCGAGATGGCGACGCTGTTCCAGCCCGACGGCCCTGGCACCCCTGCTTATTTGCTCACCGGCAACTACCGGGCTATCCTCGACTATAATTGCTCGAATTTTTACGCTTTGTCTGTGGGGTTGCTGGCCGATGCGGTGGAGACATAGGGTCGTTCTGGGGGGAGCGCTGGCGCTGATCGCGACTGCGGGAATGGCGGCGAAAAAGGGCAAGCTCGAAGAGCTTCCGCCCGCGCCTTTGGTCGAGGCGCCCGGGGCTGCGCCGGTCAAGCAGGACCAGGTCAATTACGACGAGGTCGGCTATGCCGGGACGTTCGACGGCGCGGGCGTCGCGATCGCGCACAAGACGCTCCCGGCGGGCAGCTTCGCCGAAGTTACCAATCTTTCGAGCGGCAGGACGATTTTGACGCAGGTCATCGCCTCCGGCCCGGTCGGTCCGCAGCGGATCGTGGCGCTGAGTTCCGCCGCCGCGGCGCAGCTCGGGATGGACAGCATGACGCCGGGCGTCCGCGTCCGCCGTACCAACCCGCCCGAGCATGAACGCACCGCGCTTCGCAATGGCGGTCAGGCCGCCGAGAGGCTCGAGACGCCGCCAGCTTTGCTCAACGCCCTTCGCAAGAAGCTGAGCGTCGCGCCGGCGATCATGGCGGCTGCCCCGGCGCCCAAAGCCGTCGAGCTACCAGCCAAGCCTGCCCCCGCTGCCAAAGCGCCTCCGCCCAAGCCGGTTGAGGCCGCATCCTCCGAGCCAGTACGGATCGCCTCCGCCCCGCCGATGCGCGCGGGCGCGGATTATGAAGCTCCGGCCGCCATCGCCGATGCCGAGGCTGCCGCGTCGATGCCGTCGCCGCCGCCCCCCGGTGCCGACGATCGCTTCGTCGAAGAGGAGGCTAAGCCGCATTGGAAGGAGGGACGCACGCCCGGAGCCGCGCCCTCGCCGAAGAGGCCTGTGCCAGCCGCCACGCCTGCACCGGCGCGCGCGGCAACCGGCACCTGGTATGTTCAGATCGGCGCCTTCGCCTCCGCCGCCAATGCTCGTGCCGCTGCTGCGCGCGCCGGGGGCACAATCAGCCAGACGGGCAATCTCTACCGTGTCCGCACCGGGCCTTATTCGAGCGAAGCGGCAGCGCGCGCCGCGCTTGGCCCGCTCGCGGCGAAGGGCTATCGCGGCGCACGCGTCACCCGCTGATCGTTCGGAGTATCCATGTTTTTTCGCAAAGCCCTGCTGCCTGTCCTCGCGCTATCGCTGGCGCTTCCCGCCACTGCGGCTGCACCGCCCTTCGAGACTGCGGCGCCCGTCGCTTACATGGTCGATCTTTCATCGGGCGCGACGCTCTACGCCAAGGATGCGGACCGCCGCATACCGCCTGCGTCGATGGCGAAGATGATGACGGCGCATCTGGCTTTCCGCCTCATCCAGCAAGGCAAGTTCAAGCTCGACGAGACCTTCACTGTCCGCCCCGAGACCTGGCAGAAATGGCACGGTCCGGCTGCTGGCTCGACCATGTTTTTGTCGCCCGGCGAGCAGGTCAGCATTCGCAACTTGCTTCACGGCATCGTCACCTTGTCGGGCAACGACGCCTGCGTCGTGCTGGCCGAGGGGATGTTCGGGACCGAACAGGCTTTCGTCGCGCAGATGAATGCCGAGGCGAAGCGGCTGGGCCTGACGAATACCAATTACGGCAACTCGAACGGCTGGCCCGATGAGGGCGTGACCTACACCACCGCGCGCGATCTCGCCGCGTTGGGGCGTGCGACCATCGAGGAGTCGCCAGAGCTCTACAAGGCGTTTTACAGCCAGCGTGAGTTCAGCTGGGGCAAGACGATGGGTGCGGGGGCGAACATCGTCCAACCCAACCGTAATCCGCTGCTCGGGCGAGTTGCCGGGGCCGATGGCATCAAGACCGGCCATACCGAGGAAGCCGGCTTTGGTTTTGCCGGATCAGCCGAACAGAATGGCCGGCGGCTGGTGATGGTCGTTGCCGGGCTCGACAGCTTCAACAATCGCATTTCCGAATCAGTCAAGTTCATGGATTGGGGCTTCAAGGCGTGGGAAGCGCGTCCGATCGCGAAAGCCGGCAAGCGCGTCGGTGAAGCTGACGTCCAGCTCGGCGGCAGCGCGACAGTGGGCCTGATCGCGCCGCGCGCGGTCGCGGTCTCCGTGCCTACAGGCTCGCAGCCGCAATTCGCCGCCAAGATCGTCTATAATGGGCCAGTCAAGGCACCGATCGCCAAGGGCCAGCACATCGCCGATCTGGTCGTCACGTCGCCGGGCATGGTGCCGGCTTCGACGCCATTGGTCGCCGAAGAAGCAATCGGTGAAGCGGGATTTTTCGGTCGCGCCTGGGCGGGGTTGATGTCATTCTTCTAGGAGTGGCGGGCAAGTTCATCACACTCGAAGGCGGCGAAGGCGTGGGGAAGTCCACCCAAGTCGCGCGGCTGGCGGAAGCGTTACGAGGGCATGGCCTTTCGGTCGTGACCACGCGCGAACCCGGCGGCACGCCCGGTGCGGAAGCGATCAGGGCGCTGCTGATGACCGGCGAAGATGCGCGCTGGAACGCTCGGACCGAGGCGCTGCTTTTCGCCGCTGCCCGCGCCGATCATGTCGCCAAGCTGATCCGGCCCGCGCTTGGACGCGGTGATTGGGTGTTGTGCGACCGCTTCGTCGATTCGACCCGCGCCTATCAGGGCGGTGGGGGAGGGGTTCATGATGATGACATCATGGCGCTCCACCGCGTCGGAAGCGGGGGCCTGCTCCCGGACCGCACATT
The DNA here is from genome assembly GCA_965365485.1 of uncultured Aquisediminimonas sp. Taxonomy (GTDB): domain Bacteria; phylum Pseudomonadota; class Alphaproteobacteria; order Sphingomonadales; family Sphingomonadaceae; genus Aquisediminimonas. Next base: position 17,223 of record CBDUBW010000007.1, on the reverse strand, counting down.
GCTGCTCGAAATGCCGGTGAGTGAAGGGGCCGCCCGCGCAGTTTCCAGAGCGCAGCGCGAACCCGACCGCATGGGCGCCAAGCCCGCGGCATATTATGCCGGCGTCGCGGCGCGCTTGCGCGACATTGCCGGCGAGGCGCCAGAGCGATTCCGGGTGATCGATGCCTCGGGTTCTGAAGCCGAGGTCACGGCAAAGCTGCTCGGCGCTCTCGAGGATTTGCTGTGAACATATATGGGCATGATGACGAGATCGGGCATTTCCTCGAAACGATGAGGGGGAGCCGTCCTCCGCACGGCTGGATATTCGCCGGGGCGCATGGGGTGGGCAAAGCGACATTGGCTAAGGCGTTGGCCGCACGGCTGCTCGCCGAGGCGGCGGACCCGCATCTGGCGCGCAGTGCCGAGCCGCTTGGCGGTGAACATCCGACCGCGCGCCTCATCGCAGCGCGCAGCCACCCCGATTACAAGCTGATCGAGCGCGAGGTTTGGGCGAAACCTGCCAGGCCGGAACGGCTGATGCCCTATGCCGATCGCAAAAGCGAAGACCTGCCGTCGCGCTCGATCCGCCTGATCCAGATTCGCTGGCTGATCGAATCGATGGCGCTTTCGCCAAGCCTGTCCGATCGCCGCATTGTCGTGATCGATAGCGCCGACGACCTTGAGACCGGCGGCGCCAACGCCTTGCTCAAGATGCTCGAGGAGCCGCCCGCTAGCACTGTCTTCATCCTCATCAGCCACGCGCCCGGCGCGCTGCTGCCGACAATCCGATCGCGGTGCCAGACTATGCGCTTTTCGCCTCTCGGCGATGACGCCATGGCTGCAGCTTTGCGCAAACAGCTTCCCGATGTCGACGCGGATGAGATCGCGGCGTTGATCGGCGTCGGAAAAGGCTCTCCGGGACGCGCTGTCGCGGTTGCCGGGCTCGATCTCGCTGGCCTGAGCGGCAGTTTGACCCGGCTTGCCGCCACCGGAGATCGTGACAATCGCGAGCGATCCGCGCTGGCTGCCTCTCTATCAGGAAAGGCCGCAACCAAACGCTATGAAGCCTTTCTGCGCCTGGTTCCGCAATTCATCGCCGAAGCGGCGCGTGCGCGAAGCGGCGGGCCGCTCGGCGAAGCGATCGGACAGTGGGAGAGAGCACGCGAGCTTGCGGAAAGCGCGGTGCCCGGGTCGCTCGATCCGCATGCCGTCACGCTCTCGCTCTCGGCCATGGTGGCCGCGCTTGCTCCGGCGGGGGCAGCCGCTAAAGCCTGACGCCATGTCCGGCGACCCCTTCTACATCACTACCGCGATCTCTTACCCCAATGGCAAGCCGCATATCGGGCACGCCTATGAAGCGATCGCCGCCGACGCGATCGCGCGGTTTCATCGCATGCAGGGCCGCGATGTCAGGCTTCTCACCGGCACCGATGAGCATGGCCTCAAAATGGTACAGACAGCGCGTGCCGCCGGCGTCGAAACGCGGGCTCTCGCCGATGAAATGTCGGGTTATTTCCGCGAGATGTGCGCCAAGCTGAATATCTCGTTCGATCATTTCGTGCGCACCACCGATGCAGCGCACCATGAAGCGAGCATCGCGCTTTGGAAGGCCATGGAGGCGAAGGGCGATCTTTATCTCGATCGCTATGAAGGCTGGTATTCGGTCCGCGACGAAGCCTTTTATGACGAAAAGGAACTACAGCCGGGCGAAGGCGGGCAGAAGCTGTCGCCACAGGGCACGCCGGTCGAATGGACGGTCGAGGAAACCTGGTTCTTTCGGCTCTCGCGCTATCAGGATCGGCTGCTCGATCTCTGCGAGAACAGTGACTTCATCCAGCCGATCAGTCGCCGCAACGAGGTCGTCCAATTCATCAAGAGAGGGCTTCGCGATCTCAGCGTCTCTCGCACGAGCTTCGATTGGGGCGTGCCGGTCCCGGGATCACCGGGGCATGTCATGTATGTCTGGGTCGACGCGCTGATGGCTTACATGTCAGGGCTCGGCTTTCCGGATCGGGAAGGCGAGTGGGGGCGCTATTGGCCTGCCGACATCCATCTGATCGGCAAGGATATCGTTCGGTTCCACACCGTTTACTGGCCGGCCTTCCTGATCTCGGCCGATTTGCCTTTGCCCAAGATGGTTTTCGGGCACGGCTTCCTGCTTGCGCGCGGCGGCGAGAAAATCTCGAAAAGCGCCGGCAACGTCGTCGATCCGATCGCGCTCGCCGATCGCTATGGCGTCGATCAACTGCGCTATTTCTTCCTGCGCGAAGTCAGCTTCGGGCAGGATGGCAGCTGGAGCGAAGAGGCCATCGTCACCCGCTGCAATGCCGAGTTGGCGAATAGCTTCGGCAATCTGGTTCAGCGTGTTTTAGGATTCGTTGCAAAAAACCTGGACGGTCGTTTGCCGTGGGCAAAGTCTGGAATTGACACGCTGCCGGACCCTCAAGGCCATGTTCAAGACGCTTGCGCGGTCGAATTCGCGCGCGAGTTTGAAACACTGTCCTTGTCTGCAGCTATCGAGGCTTGGATGCGCGCCGTCTACGCTTGCAATCAATATATCGATACAGAAGCTCCGTGGGCGCTCAGAAAATCCGATCCTGACAAAATGGAAGCGGTGCTTGCTGTCTTAATCGTATGTATCCGCGATTTGGCGATTGCCATAAGCCCTGTCGTCCCAGCGGCGGCAACCTCTGTTCTAGATCAACTTGGAATTCCGTCAGACGAGCGCGACTTTGCCGCCCTTAGTGACCTCCAATGGTATAAACGCCTTGTTGATGCTGGGGTTAGAATTCGACCACCAATTCCGATCTTCCCCCGTCTCGAACTTGCTGAGGAACTGGCCGACTGATGTTCGTCGATTCTCACTGCCACCTCAACTATAAGGGCCTGGTCGAGGATCAGGAGGCGGTACTCACGCGGGCTGCCGAAGCCGGCGTTTCGACGATGCTCAATATCTCCACGCGCGAAAGCGAATGGGACGCCGTCATCGAAACCGCGAGCAGGAGCCCGAACATCTGGGCTTCGGTCGGCATTCATCCGCATGAGGCCGACGCTCATCCCGATATCGATACCGCCAAACTGGTTGCAAAGGCAGCGCACCCCAAGGTGATCGGTATCGGAGAAAGCGGGCTCGATTATTATTACGATCACAGCGATCGGGATCGCCAGCGTGACAGTTTCCGCGCGCACATCGCGGCGTCGCGCGAAACCGGCCTGCCGCTCATCGTCCATACCCGCGATGCCGAGGACGATACGGCCGCCATCCTGCGCGACGAAATGGACAAGGGCGTGTTCCCGGGCGTTATCCACTGCTTCACCGCAAGCCAGGACTTCGCCGATGTCGCTCTCGCCCTCGGTCTTTATATCTCTATCTCGGGCATTGTGACGTTCAAGAATGCCAAGGATCTTCAGGCAACCGCCGCAGAAGTTCCCGAAGACAGGCTGCTGATCGAAACCGATGCGCCGTTCCTCGCGCCGGTGCCCAATCGCGGCAAGATTTGCGAGCCTGGTTTTGTTGCGGATACCGCACGCTTCCTCGCCGATCTTCGCGGCGTACCGGTCGAGCATCTGGCGGCAACCACCACCAGCAATTTTGCGCGACTATTTTCAAAGGCGAGCGGGTGACGGGCGATCAGACCGGAGGGCTGATCTGGGGCCTCGTCTGTCTCATGCTCGTTGCGTCGAGCCTTGCAGCGCGACGTTTGCCCATGGCGCAAACGCTGAAAATGGCATTGGCCTGGGTCGCCATCTTCGCCGGGGCTTTTGCCGTGTTCTCGTTTCGTTACGAATTTCAAACTGTGTGGAACCGGATGAAGGCAGAATTCACGGGCAGCAGCACGGACGCGAACGGGACGCTGCGTTTGCGCGTTAGCGATGGCGGGCATTATTTCGTCGATGCGCAAGTCAACGGTCGCAGTGTTCGGTTCATGGTCGATAGCGGTGCGACGTCGACGGCAATGTCTACCGAAAGCGCACGCGCGGCCGGCGTGGAAATCGCAACCAGCGGCATTCCGGTGATCGTCGAAACCGCAAATGGCAGCGCCGAGGCCCGACGCGGAACGATTGCTCGGCTCAAAGTCGGGCCGATCGAACGCAACAATTTCCCGGTGCTGGTCTCGGATACTCTGGGCGACACCAATTTGATGGGGATGAATTTTTTGCAGACGTTGAACGGTTGGCGCGTCGAAGGCAACGAACTCGTCCTCAATCCGTGATACCCCGCTTCGACGTTTGTCGTTTTACATAATGTATATTATCGGACTTATTTATGCGAGCCGCAGCGGAAAAATCTTTCGGGAATGTGATGCCCCTCGTCGAGATTATGGCGCGACTGCGCGATCCGGTGGACGGCTGTCCATGGGATGTCGCGCAAGATTTCCGCAGCGTTGCGCCCTATACAGTCGAGGAAGCCTATGAAGTCGCCGATGCGTGCGAGCGTGACGACATGCCCGCGCTTCGAGACGAGCTTGGGGATTTGCTTCTCCAGGTCGTCTTCCACTCCCGCATGGCGGAAGAACGCGGCGCGTTTCGTTTCGATGACGTCATAGCGTCGATTTGCGACAAGATGCGCCGGCGCCATCCTCACGTGTTCGGAAATGGTGAGGCTGACTGGGAAGGCATTAAGGCTGCCGAGCGCGCGGCGTCCGAAGACCAAAGCGCCCTCGCCGGCGTCGCGCGTGCCCTCCCCGCACTGCTGCGCGCCGAGAAGCTGCAAAAGCGGGCGGCGAGAACCGGGTTTGATTGGCCAGACGCGTCAGGCCCCCGGGCGAAGATCGCAGAAGAACTGGCCGAGGTCGAACGCGCAGGCAACGATTCAGAGCGGGAAGAAGAAGTCGGAGACCTGATCTTCGCCGTGGTCAACTGGGCTCGTCATCTGCGAATCGACCCCGAGGCCGCACTGCGCAGAGCCAATGCCAAGTTCGAACATCGCTTCCGCGCCATCGAAGGCACGCCGGATTTCGCTTCGCTCAGCCTCGAGGAAAAAGAGGCGCTGTGGACTCAGGCGAAAGCGCGCGCCTGAAAGCGGTCATAATCCTTATCCGTCAGCCTGACAGCCACCTGTATCGAATCCCCGTCCAGGGTTTCTTCGATCACTCGTCCATGTTGATGGAGCCAAGCAATCGCCGCCCCCTCGCCCGCGCCGAGCGTGATCAAGCGAGGCCGTTGCGATGCGGTTAACCGTGCCGAGATGCCATCGACAAACGCCTGAACGCCTTCGCCGCTTTCGGCCGACAAGGCAAATACGTCGTCACGACGCGCCGCTTCGCTCCCGACGGTCTGCAGCGTGTCGCCGTCCAAAAGATCGATCTTGTTCCAGACCTCTATGACCGGCGCGCCGCCCTCGCCGCCCGCGCCAATTTCCTCGAGCACGCGCAAAACGTCGTTGCGCTGCGCCTCGCTGTCGTCATGCGCGATGTCGCGCACGTGAACGATGAGGTCGGCTGACGTCACTTCTTCGAGGGTTGCGTGGAAAGCCGCGACGAGCTGGGTCGGCAGGTCGGACACGAAGCCGACGGTGTCCGACAGGATCGCTTTGTCAATGCCCGGCAGCGCCACTTGCCGCATCGTTGGATCGAGCGTCGCAAACAGCAAATCCTCCGCCATGACGGCAGCTCCCGTCAGGCGGTTGAACAGCGTCGACTTTCCGGCATTGGTATAGCCCACCAGCGCGATTACCGGCCAAGGCGCGCGGCCTCGGCGGTCGCGGTGGAGCTTGCGCGTGCGCGAAAGGCTTGCCAGCTCGCGTTTCAATTTCGCGATCCGGTCGCGAATCAAGCGGCGATCGGCCTCGATCTGCGTTTCGCCCGGCCCACCGAGAAAGCCGAAACCACCACGCTGGCGTTCAAGGTGCGTCCAGCTGCGCACAAGACGCCCGGCCTGATAATCGAGATGCGCAAGTTCGACCTGAAGCCGCCCTTCCGCACTTGCAGCGCGCTCGCCGAAAATCTCGAGGATCAGCCCGGTGCGGTCGATGACCTTGACCTTCAACGCTTCCTCGAGCTTGGCCTGTTGAACGGGCGAGAGCGTGCCATCGATGATGACGAGTTCGGCCTCATGGGCGTTGACATGCGCGCTGAGCGTTTCGATCTGCCCGGATCCGAACAGCGTCGCCGGACGAACGTCACGCACGCGCAACGCGATCGTTTCAACGACATCGATGCCAATCGCCGCGGCCAGCCCCGCCGCCTCGGCAAGCCTGGCATCGATGCTGCGGGGGTTGGCCGCGCGCACATCGGGCAAGGCGACGACGGCGCGGGCGCCCCGCCCTACGCCATCATCGTCGGTGCGATCGAAGACGCTCAACTTTCGTCTTCGGCGGTCTCTTCGGCAAGATTGAGCGGCTGCGAAGGCTGCACCGTAGAGATGGCATGTTTATAAACAAGTTGCGTAACGCCGTCGCGCTGAAGCAGCATGCAGAACAAGTCGTAGGCGGCAATATCCCCTTGCAACATCACGCCGTTGACGAGGAACATCGTCACCGGATTTTGCGCTTTCTGCACCGCAGCGAGAAAGACGTCCTGGAGCTGACGCGATTTGCGCTCGCTCTGCTCGAACGCCGCAGCGATCCCAATCAGATCGATCGACGCTGCGGGCATGATCGTCGAGATGGCGTGTTTGTAGATCAGCTGCGATTGCCCATCACGACGCAGCAAAACGGAGAAATTATCGAACCAGGTGATAATCCCCTGCAACTTAACGCCCTTGACGAGAAACATCGTCACCGGGGTCTTGTTCTTGCGGATGTTGTTGAGGAAAATATCTTGCAGGTTATTGGACTTGTCGGGCATAGTTACCTCTTGCTCTTGCTTTTGACGGGCCAAAGCCCGCACCCTGCACTTAAAGTGCGAAGCCGGAATGACAGCTACGCTATTCCACGCTGTGCGCCCTATCACTGGAATTACGCGCAGTCAGGCGATTTCATCGTCGTCCGAACGGACCTCCATCATTCCCAGCAACTTGAGTTTGCGGTGGAGCGCGGAGCGTTCCATGCCGATGAACGTCGCGGTGCGCGAAATGTTTCCTGAAAATCGCCTGATCTGAACGCGCAGATAATCACGCTCGAACTGCTCACGGGCTTCGCGCAAGGGAGATGCCATCAGCCCGCTTCCGCTGTGCCCGCCATGAACGAAAGGCTCCTGCACGATTTCGCTCGGGAGCATGTCAATGTCGATCCGACCTGCCCGATCCCCCGGCGCAAGGATCATGATCCGCTCGATGATGTTGCGAAGTTGGCGCACATTGCCGGGCCAATCATAGGATTGAAATGCCGCCATCACCTCCTGCGCGATCGTGGGTGTGGCGATGCGGCGTTCAGCGGCGAAGCGCGCCACGAAATGCTCGATCAGCACTGCGATATCTTCGCGGCGTTCGGCAAGCGCGGGGATGTGCACCGGAACCACATTGAGCCTGTAAAAAAAATCCTCGCGGAATCGCCCCTCGGCAATCTCATGCTGAAGGTCCCGTTGAGTCGCCGAGACAACCCGGACATCAACCTTGACCATTCGCGTTCCGCCGGTGCGGGTGAAGCTCTGATCGGTCAGCACGCGCAGGATCCGCCCTTGGGTCGTCATCGGCATGTCCGCGATTTCGTCCAGAAAAAGCGTGCCACCGTGCGCCCGTTCCAGCAGCCCGGGGCTGATATCGTCTCCGATTTCGCGGCCGAAAAGCTCTTCCTCGACACGCTCGGGCGTCATCCGCGCCGCGCTGGCTACGACAAAAGGGGCTTTGCCTCTGGGGCTCCAGCCGTGAAGCAAACGCGCCGCGACTTCCTTGCCAACGCCTGCGGCCCCAGTGATGAGCACACGACTGCCGGTAGGAGCAACCCGCTTCAGCGTCGCGCGAACCCCGTTGATCGCGCCGGACGCCCCCTGAAGCTCGTCGTCAGTGCCGATGCGCGCGCGCAGCGTTTCGTTCTCTCGCCGCAGACGCTCGGTTTCGGTCGCGCGTTCGACGAGATGAAGCAAGTGCTCGGCCTGAAAAGGCTTTTCGATAAAGTCGGCCGCCCCGCGCCTGATCGCGGCGACCGCGGTATCAAGATTGCCGTGGCCGGAGATGATTAGCACAGGCAGGCTGGGATCGCGACGCTTGATCTCGTCAAGCAAGTCGAGGCCGTCAAGCCGCGAACCCTTGAGCCAGACATCGAGTAGCACGAGCGACGGACGCCGATCGGCAATGGCTGCCAGCGCGGCGTCGCTATGGGCCGCGGCGCGGGGCGCATAGCCCTCATCCTCGAGTACGCCTGCGACCAGTTCGCGAATATCTTCCTCATCGTCGACAATGAGCACATCCAAGGCCATTATTCGCTCCCGGTACGCGTAAGTTCAAAGGGTCGAGTTTCATCGGCTGGCTCGCCCGCGCGCCGCAGCCCGAGCCCGGCAAGGTGCGCGCAATCGAAAGCGATGCGAACGATCGTCCCGCCGCCTGGGCGATCCGCGAAAGACAGAGTGCCGCCATGCTCCTCGACGATCTTCTTGACGATCGCCAGCCCCAAACCTGTCCCCCCCGCGCGCGTGGTCATATAAGGTTCGGCGAGCCGCTGGCGTTCCTGCGGCAGCCCCACGCCGTCATCTTCCACGATCATCTCGATCGTGCCGCCATCGTCGAAAATGCCGACGCGGATGCTGCCATTCGCCTCTTCGCCACGCGCCGCAATCGCTTCAACGCCATTCTTGACGAGGTTGGTCATCGCCTGCCCCAATTGCCGTCGATCGCAGACCATTTCGACCGATGGATTGGGGCAGTCGATCGTGAAAGAGATTTGCGGATGCGCAACTTCGTGAAGGAAAACCGATTGGCGACAGATATCCAGCAGGTTCTCGGAGCGAAAAACCGGCTTGGGCATTCGTGCGAAAGACGAGAATTCATCGACCATCCGGCGCAGATCGCCGACTTGCCGAATGATCGTGTCGGTCAACCGGGCGAAGGTCGCGGGATCGGACTCGATTTCCCGAGCGAACCTGCGTTTCAAACGTTCCGCGGCGAGCTGGATAGGCGTTAGCGGATTCTTGATCTCATGTGCGATCCGCCGCGCGACATCGGACCAGGCAGCGCGGCGCTGATCATTCAGCTGCGCCGTGATATCGTCAAAAGTCAGCACCTGCCCCGATTCATCTTCGCTGACGCGCACCGCGAGCGTGCGCGCAGCGTCACGACGGACGAGCGCCACGATGCCCTCGCGATCGCCGCTCTCGAGCAACGCCGCCAGCTCGGGTGAAACATCGCGTAGCGGCCTGCCGACTGCGTCCTCCGCCTCGAGAAGCAACTCCGCCGATCGGTTCATGATGCCCACCTGCCCGTCTTCACCGATCGCGAGCACCCCCGCAGTGACGCCAGAAAGAACGGCCTCGATGAATGCCCGGCGACGGTCGATCAATTCGCTCGCTTCGACGAGCTCGCGGCGCTGCGTTTCCAGCGTGCCGGTCATGCGGTTGAACGCGCCCGACAGCAGCCCGATCTCGTCGCGAGCGGCGGGCGTCTTGACCCGGGCCGAAAGGTCACCGTCCGTCACGCGGCGCGCCGCATCGACCAGGTCACCGACAGGCTTCACGAGGCGATCCGCAACATTCAGCGCGACCCAGACAGCGATGCCCACGATCAGGAGCGTCACGAGCATCAGCGCAGCGTTGAACTGAAGCTGCAACCGTCGCGACCGTTCGATCAGGTCGTTGTAATTTTTGAGCACCAACGCGAAGCGCTTCGTCTGCGCTTGCGCTTCGGGACTCGAAACGCGCGCGGCGTAAACGAAAACGTCCGACGTGCCGGGGAGCGGGGTTATCGCCTGCATCCTCCCCTGCCCGTCTTCGAAAACCGTTCGTCGTGTCGATTTGAGCTTTTCAACGACAGCCGCAGGAACCCAATTCTCGGTCGGGCGGTCATACGGGTTTACGAGCGCCAGCGATTGCGATCCGGTCTTCGGGGCGAACCGGACGATCGCCGCTTCCGAAAGCTCACGCATATAGACCTGATAAGCGAAATTCTCGTTGAAGGGTTTGCTATCGATCGGCGCGACCGAAAGGTTGAAGCTCAGGTCGCTCGCCATGAGCTCGGTTTCGCGGACGATGCGCTCCTGTTTTTCGCGATAGGAGGTCTGGGCGAGCGAATTGGCGTTTTCGAACATCGTCCGCGCGCGATCGGAATACCAGAACTCGACGCCATATTGAAACAGCAGCGAAGCGAAGACGACGAGCAACAGAACGGGGATGCTCGCGACCGCGGAGAAAAGCGCCACGAGACGAACATGAAGCCGACCGTTGCCTCCGACCGGGGAGCGCGCGGCGTGGCGCTTGGCGATGCGGCGTCCGGCAAGCACGATCAGCGCGATCGCTGGAATCAGGTTGGCGACAAGCAGCAACGCCACCAGCGGCGGGGTCAGCAACCGTTGCCCGGTCGGCGCGCGAGCAACGATGAAATAGCTCGCGGTCATAACCGCGAGCAACAGCGCCAGCGCCGCCACTTCGATACGAGGCAGCCACCCGCCCCGGCGCACGCCGATCACGATCCGGCGCATCGAACGAGACAAAGTGCGGCGGCGTGCGTCAGGCATTGTTGCAACGCTACGACAGCGGCGTTGCCGATTCAACACACACTGCCGCGTTACGCAGTCCTATGGTCTTGTCGCGCGCCCAAGGCCGGCATCGATGCCCAAATCGCCCAGCCGCTTTCGCAGCGTGTTACGGTTTATTCCCAACAGCTTGGCAGCCTTGATCTGATTGCCGCGCACGGCGAGCATCGCGGCGCGAAGCAGCGGCCTGTCGACCGCGTCGGTCATGCGGTGATAAAGCCCGTCAGGCGGCAATCCGCCTTCGAAGCTGTCGAAATAGTGCGCGAGATACTGCTCGAGCGCTAACCCGAGGCTGTCGTCGGCAAAGCGCGCGGCTGTCGGCTCGGCGGTGCTTTCGGCTGCGCTGTCAAGCTGTGCCTCGATTTGGCGTACGCCGATCACCTCGTCGCGCGTGAGTACGGCAAGACGGCGCACGAGGTTTTCGAGTTCACGGACGTTTCCGGGCCAGTCATGTGTCATCAATCGCGCGGAGCCGGCGTCGTCCAGCGTCTTTCGCGGGAGGCCGGCGCTCGCCGCATCGTCGAGGAAGTGGCGCGCAAGCAAGACGATATCGTCACCGCGCTGCCGCAGTGGCGGCAAGTTCACCGGAATGACGTTGAGACGATAATAAAGGTCTTCACGAAAGACGCCGCCCGCGATCAAGTCGGGCAGATGTTTGTGGGTTGCGGCGATGATCCGAACATTGGCGCGGATCGCGCGATTGCCGCCGACGGTGGTGAATTCGCCAGACTGCAGCACACGGAGCAATCGCGTCTGCGCGTCCATCGGCATGTCGCCGATCTCGTCGAGGAATAGCGTGCCGCCGGAGGCTTGCTCGAATTTGCCGGTGGCCCGTGAAAGCGCCCCAGTGAAGGCGCCGCGTTCATGCCCGAACAGCTCGGCCTCTATCAACTCGCGCGGGATCGCCGCCATGTTGACGGCAACGAAAGGCCGCGCCCGTCTTGGCCCAAGATCGTGAATGGCGTTGGCGACGAGCTCTTTTCCCGTTCCCGATTCGCCGAGGATCAGCACCGAAAGATCGTTGGGAACGATCCGCGCGATGGTGCGATAGACGTCCTGCATCGCCGGCGACCGCCCGATCAGCGGCAGCCCCCCATTTTCGTCGATAGCAGTATTTGTGGCGCCGTTGCCAACCCGCCGCCTCAGCCCTTCGCGTACCGCGCGGCACAATTCATCAAGATCAAAGGGTTTAGGCAGGTATTCAAAAGCCCCCTGCTCAGTCGCGCGTACAGCGGTTGACAGTGTGTTCTGTGCCGAGAGAACAATGACCGGGAGATGGGGTAGACTTGCAAGGATTTCGGGAATCACATCGAGCCCATTGCCATCGGGCAGGACAACATCCGTGACGAGAACATCTGGTGAAAAACTAGCCAGCAAAAGCTTTTCCTCCGCGATCGAAGCAGCAGCCTCGACCTCGTGGCCGTCTCGGCGCAGCGCTTCGGAAACGACCGTCCGGATCGCCTCATCGTCGTCAACCAGCAGAACCCTGCCCCCGCTCATGGCTTGGGAGCCCGTGGCAGGAGCAGCCGAAACACGGTCATCGCGGGCTTTCCCTCGCGCGAATATTGAATGATGCCGCCCATATCGCGCATCAGCTTGTCGGAAAGTGCGAGGCCGAGCCCCCTGCCACCCTTCTTGGTCGTGACAAACGGCTGAAACAGTCCGTCGAGAATTTCCGCAGGCACACCGGGTCCGTCATCGATCACGCACAGTTCGATTGGCAACGCGCGCTTGTGTCCGGCATCGTCAATCATCACGGAAACGCCTTGGCGGTAGGCCGTAGTGATGCAAACGGCGCGCCTACCCTCCCCGCTTTCGGCTGCGTTCTTGAGTAGGTTAAGAAGAATTTGAATCAACGAGTCGCGATGCGTGAGGACCGGCGGCAGCGACGGATCGTAACTGTCTAATATCTTGAGGTCTTTGCCAAAGCCTTGCCTTGCCACGCTGCGTGCATGATCTACGATCTCATGAACGTTGACAGGAGTCAGCGCTAGCGATCTCGTGTCGGTAAACCCTTCCATTTGAGCGAGCAGTTTGGCCACTCGATCGACTTCGGCGCATATCAGCCGCGTCAACTTTCGATCATCCTCATCCGCCCGGCTTTCGAGCAGTTGCGCAGCGCCGCGAATCCCCGACAGCGGGTTCTTCACTTCATGGGCCAGCATCGCTGCAACCGCGCCGGCCGATCGCGCTACGCCTGCCCGTTCAAGCCGGTGACCGACGCGTTGCGCCTGCGCGACCCCGTGAAAAGCAATCAAACGCCAGCCGGGGTGATCCGGCAAACGCGCCACCTCTATATCCACCGCGAGCCGCGCCCCGCGCGCCGTTGTCACGATGACATCATAAGCCGCGAATGGCCCCTCCGCGTCCCAATCGAAGGCACGAGGCAGTGCCACCACCTCGCTCAATTTGCGCCCCCTTAGGTGCGGCGAACTAACATTGAGCAGGCTTTCCGCCGCCGGATTGACACTATCAATCATGCCTGCTGGATCGATCGACAATACGGCCGTCTGCATCGCCGCAAAGAACTCGGGCAAACCTGGCGTCAAGCCGCAACGGCTTTCGCATAGGGCGCATAAAAGGCCTCAAGCATATCGAGTACCAGGCTCGCATCATTGACTTGGTTGAGCCGGTTGCGAAACTCTGCCGAGCCGGGAAGTCCACGAACGTACCAGCCAAGATGCTTGCGCGCGACTGGCACACCCACTTGCTCACCGTAATGTGCGAGCATCGCGCGGTAATGCCCAGTAATCACGTGATACTGGGCTTCGATCTCGGGATCGGCGGGGATGTGCCGTCCGGTCAGCGCCGCCATCACCTGTGCGATCAGCCAAGGCTTGCCGTAGGCGCCGCGCCCGATCATCACGCCATCGGCACCAGAAAGCCGCAACGCCTCTTCTGCATCCGCGATCGAGCAAATATCGCCGTTGACTATGACCGGGATCGAAACTGCATCTTTCACGCGCCGGACGAAGCCCCAATCGGCGTCGCCCCTGTACATCTGGTTCCGCGTGCGACCGTGGACCGTAATCATCTTCGCGCCCAGATCTTCCGCAATGTGCGCGAGCTCAGGAGCGTTGAGGCTGTCATGACACCAACCCATCCGCATCTTCACAGTCACCGGCACGTCGACGGCTTTCACGGTCGCCGCGATCAGCGACGCTGCCAGCGGCAGGTCGCGCATCAGCGCTGACCCTGCCTCGCCATTCACGACCTTTTTGACCGGGCAGCCCATATTGATGTCGATGATCGCTGCCCCGCGATCAGCGTTGAGCTTCGCCGCCTCCGCCATCTCGCGCGGGCCGCAACCGGCGAGTTGCATCGAAACCGGCTCCTCGATCGCGTCCCACGCCGCCTTCTGCAGCGATTGCCGCGTCTCGCGAATCATCGCCTGGCTGGCGATCATCTCGGTGACGTTCAGGCCGGATCCGAAGCGTTTGACGATCGTGCGAAAGGGCATGTCGGTCACCCCCGTCATAGGCGCAAGGATGACCGGTGCCTCGATCCGGATGGGGCCGATCTGAATGGGGCGGATGCGTTGCACGATTTCTGCTCAAATTTTGGGCAGCGCCCTATCGTGGACGCCGCGCCAAGGCAAGGCTATCGGCGCTGCCATGAAGATCGCCGCGCTTATCGTCGCTGCCGGAAAGGGTGAGAGGGCGGGCGGAGGCGTACCGAAGCAGTTTCGCGAGATTGGCGGTGTCGCGCTGGTAAGCCATGCGATCGATGCGTTCGATCGGCATCCCCGAATTTCCGACATTTGGGTCGTCGTCGGCGATGGGCAGCAGTCATTGCTCGAAGCGGCACTCGCCGGGCGGCGGGTCAGCGGTGTCGTTCCGGGCGGGAGAGAGCGCCAGCACTCAGTGCGTAACGGCATCGACGCCATTGCTGCGGCGGGCGGTTGTGATGCCGTGCTTGTTCACGATGCGGCAAGACCATTTCTCCCTGCCGATGTTCTCGAACGGCTTTTCGCTGCTCTCGATACTTATGATGGCGCGGTTCCAGCACTGCCTGTCGCCGATACGCTCGCTCGTGTGGATGGCGCGCTTGGCGACGTTGTCGCGCGTGATGGTCTCTATCGGATTCAGACGCCTCAAGCATTTCGCTTCGACGCGCTCATGTCGGCGCACCGCGCCTGGGATGGTCCTCCAGCGACGGATGATGCTCAAATGCTCCGCGCTTATGGTGTGGAAGTCACTGTCGTCGCCGGGTCCTCGAACTTGGAAAAGGTCACCGCAGTCGATGATTTTGCGTGGTCCGAGTCACTGCACTCCGCTGCCATGACGTCACGCACAGGACTGGGTTTCGATGTACACCGCCTCGAGACCGGTCAAGACCTTTGGCTTTGTGGCGTTCGCATTCCGCATGACAGGGGACTGTCTGGTCATAGCGACGCCGATGTCGCCCTCCACGCGCTCACAGATGCATTGCTCGGTGCTGCAGCTTTGGGAGATATTGGCGATCATTTCCCACCCAGTGATCCTCAATGGCGTGGCGCCGCGTCGCACCATTTTGTCATTCATGCGCGCGATCTCATCACGCGGGCCGGCGGCCTGATCGACCATGTCGATGTCACCATCATCTGCGAAGCGCCGCGCATTGGGCCGCATCGTGAAGTGATGCGGGCGCGGATCGCGGAATTGTTGCAGCTGTCACTTGCGATGGTTAGCGTGAAGGCGACAACGACCGAGCGGCTAGGTTTCACTGGGCGCGGTGAAGGCATCGCAGCGCAAGCCGTGGCCACCATTTCGATGAGGAGACCTTAATGACACCGATCTTCCGCCTCGCCGCCGCTGCCGCGATCACGGCGCTGCCGGCGCAGGCGATGGCGCAAGCCAAGTCACCGAAATGCCTGACGCGACCGGAACTCCGCACAGCGGTCGCTTATTTGATGCCCACCATCGTCAACGCTGCGGTTGAACGCTGTCGCCCTGCCTTGCCCGCCAGCGCCTATCTCGTTGCGCGCGGTCCCGCGCTCGTGGAGCGATACCGGGCTGCAGGCGGGAGCTCCGACCGCGAAGTCACTGCGCTGATCCAACGATTCATGCCAATGCCGGGCGGCAAGGCGCTAGAGGGGCCTGCCGCCAAGGGGCTGATCGACGCGGCTATCGGCTTCGCAATCCAAGGCGAGATCAAGGACAAGGACTGCGCCGACATCAGCCAAGGTATGAGCTATCTCGATCCCCTTCCCGCCGCGAACATGGCGGGATTGCTTGAATTCATCGCCGTCAAGATCAATGAGAGCAACGCCAAGAAGGCGGCGCTGGCGGCAGCCGGTCCCAATGCCAAGGGCAAGACCCGTGACAAGCCCTTCCTCTGTCCTACCGTAGGCAGCGCCCGTTAGCATCGTGGATGATGTCGAACCCAGCCTTGTTGCGCTCGCGCGCGAGGTGCTTGAGGCCAATCGTGCGGCGGCGCGGCGTATCGTGGTTGCGGAGAGCTGCACCGGCGGGCTCGTCGCCGCGGCGCTGACTGCGGTGCCGGGCTCGTCCGATGTCTTTGAAGCGGGATTTGTCTGCTATGCCAATGAGGCCAAAGTCTCGGTTCTCGGCGTACCAGAGGAGCTGATCGACACATTCGGCGCGGTTTCGCCGGCGGTCGGCTGGGCGATGGCGCAAGGCGCGCTCGATCGCTCTGGGGCGGATATCGCGGTTGCAGTGACGGGCGTGGCCGGCCCGGACGGCGGGACGCCGCAAAAGCCAGTCGGTACAGTCGTCTTCGCCTCGACGCTAAAGGGCGCGCGGCGTGAAGATGCGCATAGCGAAACGCGATCGCTGGGCGATCTCGGCCGCGCCGAAATCCGCGTTCAGGCGGCCGGGATCGCGCTCAGGCTGCTACTGCCCGAGGGTGCACCGTAAAGCTGCTCGGCACGCGAAATGAATGCGTCGGTCATCTTGCGAAGTGCGCGCTCGAAAACCTGTCCGGCAAGCGTTTCGAATACCCGCGATTTGAAGGCGAAATCGACCACGAACCCGAGTTCAGAACCATCAGCGCGACCGGCGAAGCGCCATTCATTGTGGAGAAATTTGAGCGGGCCATCGATATAATCGACCGCGATCAGCGATGGTCGATCCTTCCTAACGCGAGATGTAAAGTTTTCTCGCAAACCTTTGAAACCAACAATCAAATCGGCAACCATTTCGGTTTGAGTGTTCGAGCGGATGCGTACCGCGCTGACCCAGGGCAGGAACTCCGGATAGCGGCCGACATCTGCGACGAGATCGAACATCTCGGCCGCGCTCCACGGGAGCAGGCGACTTTCCTTATGCTGCGGCAAGCTGCTTGTTCCGGGCATCGCGCATCGCCGCGAAATCGCGATCGGCATGATAGCTTGAACGCGTCAGCGGCGACGATGCGACGAGCAGAAAACCCTTCGCGCGCGCAATTGCGCCATAAGCGTCGAAGGTCTGGGGCGTGACGAAATCCATCACCTTGGCGTGGCGTGGCGTCGGTTGGAGATACTGGCCGATGGTCATGAAATCGATGTCCGCGCAGCGCATATCGTCCATCACCTGATGGACTTCAAGCCGCTCTTCCCCCAGCCCCACCATGATGCCCGACTTGGTGAAGATCGAGGGATCGTGCCGCTTGACGCTTTCGAGTAGGCGAAGCGAGGCGTAATAGCGTGCGCCCGGCCGGATCGTGGGATACAGACGCGGCACGGTTTCGAGATTGTGATTATA
>CBDUBW010000006.1:0-26594 GCA_965365485.1 uncultured Aquisediminimonas sp. | reverse complement strand
TCGCGCCCAAGGGCTTCGTCCGCCGTCACGGCAACCGGCTGGCGGCGAATGTCGGCGTCGTGCGGAGGGACGCGCTCGACGCCTGCCTGCGCTAGTCGGTCAGCTTCTTGGCGACATCCTCGGCGCCATCGCCAATTTTCTTGGCGGCATCGCCGACTTCCGAAGCGGCCCCGGCAATCGCGGCATCCTTGCGGCTTTCGGAATTGTTCATGCCGATCAGGAAATAGGCGACGATCCCGACCGCGATGAGCGCCACGATCATCCAAAGGAAGCCGCCGCCGGTGCCCGCAGTCCCGGGAGTTCGTTCGACCGTACGTTCGGTCACCCGACCGTCGGCACCCACTCGCTCGGTAACGCGTTCTTGATCCATAATATGTCTCCTGCTGCGAGCGCAAACCAACAGCGCCGAGCAGGGTTCCCGCGGAAACAGGGTTAAAAGGGCAGCTTGAATCCCGGCGGCAGAGGCATGCCGCTGGTCATCTTGCTCATTTCCTCATTCGAGACAGTGTCCGCCTTGGTGCGCGCGTCGTTGAAGGCGGCGGCGATCAGATCCTCGAGCATCTGCTTTTCGGATGCGACCATCAGCGAATCGTCGATCGACACACCGATGATGCGACCTTTCGCACTGGCACGGACTTTCACCAGCCCGCCGCCGGCCGCGCCCTCGACTTCTATCGTATCGAGATTGGCCTGCGCCTTGGTCAATTCTTCCTGCACATTCTGCGCCATGGCGAGAATATCATCGAGCGATTTCACGAGACCCTCCGTTCGGTCAGCGGTTCATAGCCGATCAACTCGGCTTCGGGGAAGGCCGCCATCGCGGCCTGCACCGGCGCGGAAACGAGAATGGCTTCGCGCGCCGCATGTTCCGCCGCTTCCGCCTGCGCGCGCAAGGTGGGAGCAGCATCCTCGTCGCTCAGCGACACCTGCCAGCTCGTAGCGGTCGCCTTTTTCAGGATCAAGGCGAGATCGCGCGCCAGGTTCGGCTCCGGATTGACGATCCGAAGGGTCAACTCCGGCGGTGCATAGCGGACGAGCCTTGCTGAATCGCGCAGCACGACACCAAGCCGATGATGCCCCGCTTCTTCGATCATGGTCACCAGCGCCGCGAAATCGTCAGGCATCCGCGCGTTGGTTTGAGTCTCGCCGGGCGAGGCTGGCGCGCCTTGTTGAACCGGGCGGACCGCGGTGCCTTGCCCTTCGATCCGTCGCGCCAACTCACCCGGATCGGGCATTTGGCCAGCATGGATAAGCCGCAATACCGCCATGTCCGCAGCCTCTCCGGGATGGGCGGCGCGCTGAACTTCGCCATGCCCCTTGAGCAGCATTTGCCAAAGGCGGTGCAGCATTGCGTGCGACAGCCCCGCCGCCCAATCAGCCACCGCCGCACGTTCCTCCTCCGATTGGGCGGGATCGTGCGGCATTCCCACTTTGGCGAGCGTGACCGCATGGCACGTTTCGAGCAGACCGCGCAGAACTGCCACGGGATCGACGCCGAGATCGCGCTGTTCCGCAAGCGCCGCCAGCGCCGCCTGCGCGTCGCCGGCGAGGACCAGCGCGAACAGCCGCCGGATCGCGCCGCGATCCGACAGCCCCAGCATATCGCGAACCTGTTCCGCCGTGACAGTTCCTGCGCCGTCGAGACTGGCATGAGCAATCGCCTGATCGAGAATCGATAGACCGTCGCGGACAGACCCTTCGGCCGCGCGCGCGACCAGCGCCAGCGCCTCGCGTTCCGCCGTCAAGCCTTCGGCATCGAGGACGCGGGCGAAATGCCCCGCGAGCTTGTCGGCCGGGATGCGCCGCAGATCGAAACGCTGGCAGCGCGATAGCACTGTGACCGGAACTTTTTGAATTTCCGTGGTCGCGAAGATGAACTTCACGTGAGGCGGCGGCTCCTCAAGCGTCTTCAACAGCGCGTTGAATGCGTTCTTGGTGAGCATGTGAACTTCGTCGATGATATACACTTTGTAGCGCGCCGAGACCGCGGAATAGCGCACCGCTTCGATAATCTCGCGGACATCGTCGACGCCCGTATTGGACGCCGCATCCATCTCGACCACATCGATATGCCGCCCCTCGGTGATCGCGCGGCACGGCTCGCAAACGTTGCACGGATCGATCGTCGGGCCCTGCTCGCAGTTGAGTCCTTTGGCGATCAGCCGGGCGGTAGAGGTCTTGCCGACGCCGCGCACGCCGGTGAGCAGGAAGGCATGCGCCAGCCGATCGCGCGCGATCGCGTTGCCGAGCGTGCGGACCATCGCATCCTGCCCGATAAGCTCGGAAAAACGCTGCGGACGATATTTGCGCGCGAGCACGACATAGGGCCGCGCGCTTTCAGGCGGCGATTGCGCTTCGAGATCGAGGCCGGGAAGGTCGAAACCTGGCGCGTCATCTTCGGATCCGGACATTGCCATGCCCTAACCTTTCACCCCAGCCGAGTCGAACCGGCTCGACATCTGTCTCCCCCAGGAGACAAAATTCACGCAACGCTCGCGCGAAACTGCGGCAAAGCGAAACTTCTCATCGTTGGACTGAAACGCCAAGGCTGATGCCTGGAATGGAGTGATAAGCGGAGGAACGACGAACCATTGCGGAACATTAGCAGAACAATAGCGCGAAGTCTAGCTGTTTCCTGCAAAAGACGAAGCGGCGTGGTTCAACAGGTCAGTTGGTCAGCGCGCCGGTAATCCAAATCGCGGACAGTGCGGCGATGGCGAGCAGCAGCGATATCGCGAGCACATAGCGAACGATGCCGGGCTTTTCGCCCGCACTCGCTTCTTCATCCGACACGTGAATTTCGTCGCCCTGCTTGTTCATCGGCCTGCTCCCGTTACCTTCGTCGCGGCGAAGCCGCGCCGTCGGTCCTCGGCTCCGCGAGGGCGGCCGCGCTTGCGCCTCTCGCGCACAACATCGTTATGCGAGTGCGCGCTGCGCGGTAGGAGCCGGACGACCCGACGAAAATTCGTTGTGGCTGCTTCCTTCCGGACCTGACCAGGTTGGCGAGACCGCCGTCCGCCCGACTCCCGTGCCTCAATTAGGGGCGGCCTTGCTCCGATGCAAGGTTTCAACGTCCCTGCATGTTCCGGCTTTCCGGCGGGATCCGCACCGTCAGCCCATCGAGTGCGCTGTCGAGCGTGATCTGGCACGAGAGCCGGCTCGTTCGCGTCGCGCCGACGGCGAGGTCGAGCATATCCTCTTCATCTTCACTGGCCTTGGGCAGCTTCGCGAACCAATCAGCATCGACGATGACATGGCAGGTCGAACAGGCCATCTGGCCTTCACAGGTGCCTTCCAAAGGCTGATCGGCGCTTTGGGCGACCTCAAGCAGCCGATCGCCGTCTGCCGCTTCCGCCTCGCGCACCGCGCCATTCGCCGAAACGAAGCGGACTTTGATCACGCGGCCAGTTTATGCTGGCCGATTGCAGCGCCAAAGATGATGCGCAGTCCTTCACGCAAGTCGGGCAAGGTCGTGTAGCGCCCGAAGCCGATGCGCACCGAACTGCGCGCTTCGGCATCGCTTAGCCCGATCGCGCGCAAGACATGGCTCGGGCGGCCCGACCCGCTGGCGCAGGCCGAACCCGCGGCGAAAGCGACTTCACGCGCATCGGAGATCAGGCGCGCCGCATCGACGCCGGAAGCTCGAACATTTAGATTGCCCTTGTAGCGCTGCGCCACCGAGCCGTTGATCGTCCAACCACGCGGCAGCAAGCCCATCGCTGTGTTCCAGAGCAAATCGACATGGCGCGCATCCTCATTCATGCGCTGGCGCGCGACGTTTGCCGCCGTGCCGAAACCTATGCACAAATAAGGCGAAAGCGTGCCCGAGCGAAGCCCGCCTTCCTGTCCTCCGCCGTGGATCAGCGGCTCGATTTCGACGCCGTCTTTGACCCACAATGCGCCGATGCCCTTGGGCCCATGGATCTTGTGCGCGCTGATCGCGATCAGATCGGGACCTTCGGGAATCGGTACGCGCCCGAAGCCCTGCACCGCATCGCATAGAAACAGCGCCCCGGCCGCATGCGCGCGTTCTGCGAGCGCGGAGATCGGCTGGATCGTGCCGATCTCGTTGTTGATCAGCATCGTCGCCATCATGCCGAGATTTTCGGGAAGCTCGGCGTCGGTCGCCAGCAACCCGTCGTTATCGACGGGCAAAAGTTTGACATCGCGCCCCTGCTTGCCGAGCCAAAGCGCGGTATCGCGAACCGCTGCATGTTCGGTTTCGGCGACCGCAATGGCACCGTGCCCGGCGCAGCGCAGCGCCCAGTTGAGCGCTTCGGTTGCGCCGCTGGTGAAGAAGACGCGGCCGCCCGGCGGGAGCAGCGCCGCCACCGCCTCGCGCGCAGCCTCGACCGCGCCCGCCGCTTCACGACCCGACTTGTGGGCGGCATGCGGATTGGCGAATTTGTCCGCCCATATCTGCATGCTCGCGCGCGCCTCGGGCGCGATCGGCGTCGACGCCTGATAATCGAGATAGATCATGGCCGGATGCGCTTCCATGCCTCGATAAACCTGTAGATATCAGCTCGCCCCGTGTCGGGCCCGAAACTCACACGCACCACTTCGCCAGCCTCGCTTTCGCTCCAGCCCATCGCCGCCAGCACCCTTGACGGCTTGAGCGTGCCCGACGAGCAGGCACTGCCCGCCGAGACCGAGACCCCTGCCAGATCGAATTGAATGAGCTGCGCGGACGATGCCAGCCCGGGCATGCGGTACGAAGCGATGGTTGCGATACGCGGTGCCTGACGCGCGACGACTGACCCGCCGGCCGATTCGATCGCGCCATCGAGATGCGCGCGCAGATCGGCGGCGCGATCCATCCACCCGCGCGACGCTTCCAGTGCGGCGGCAAAGCCCAGCGCAGCAGGCAGGTTCTCGGTGCCGGGACGATAGCCCTGTTCCTGCCCGCCCGATGGTGCGATCAATCCCAAATCGCGGATCAGCAATGCCCCGATGCCCGGCGGCCCGCCGAGCTTGTGCGCCGAGATTGCAATCAGGTCGGCATCGGGCAGATCGATCTTGCCCGCGCTCTGCGCGCAATCCACGAAGAGAATGCCGCCCGCATCGCGAACGATGGGCGTGAGTTCTGCGAGCGGCTGAAGCACGCCCGTTTCGTTGTTGGCGGCTTGGATCGCGACCAGCGGCATTTTTGCCTTCAGGGCGCCGAGCCTGCCTTCGAGCGCGTGGTCCGCGACAAGGCCATCGGGTTGAACGGGCAGGAAATAGGCATCGGAGGCCCCGCGGTGGACCGCGTCATGCTCGGTCGCGGCGACGATCACCGCATCGGCCTGCGTCCGCCCGAATCCGATCGAGATCGCTTCGCTCGCGCCGCCAGTGAAGATGAGCTCATGCTCCCAGCCAAGCGCGGCCTTGATCCGGCTGCGCGCCTCTTCAAGTGCGGCACGCGCCGCCCGTCCGTCGGCGTGCGGAGACGATGGGTTGGCCCAACGCGCCAAGCCATCTGCCACGGCCTTGCGCGCAACCGCCCGCACCGGCGTCGTCGCAGCGTGATCGAGATAGAGTCGCTGGCTCAGCGGGTGGCGCCCTTCATGATTGCGGAAACGTCTCGCGCTCCTATATAGGCCGCGCCTTTCGGGGACAGCCCTGCCCCGCCATTTTAGTTGCGAGATTCATGCCCGAAGTCATCATTCCCGGCCCGGAAGGCCGCCTCGAAGGACGTTTTAACCCCGGCCCTCGCCCGCGCGCACCCGTCGCGATGATCCTGCATCCGCATCCGCAGGGCGGCGGGACGATGAACAACCGCATCGTCCAGGCGCTCTACCAGACCTTCGTCCGCCGCGGTTTCGCGACGTTGCGCTTCAATTTCCGCGGCGTCGGCAAGAGCCAGGGCAGCTTCGACAACGGCGTGGGCGAGCTTTCGGACGCGGCGAGCGCGCTCGACTGGGTCCAATCGGTCCATCCCGAGGCGCAGACGACATGGATAGCCGGCTTCAGCTTCGGCGCGCTGATCGGCATGCAGCTGCTGATGCGCCGCCCCGAGATCAAGGGCTTCATCTCGATCGCGCCGCCCGCCAACATGTATGATTTCACCTTCCTCGCGCCCTGCCCGTCATCGGGCTTGATCGTGCAGGGAACGGCGGATGAAGTCGTGACTGCTGGCGCGGTGCAAAAGCTGGTCGACAAGCTCCGCACCCAGCGCCACATCACGATCCATCATGACGAGATTGCGGGCGCCAACCATTTCTTCGCCAATGAGCAGGAGCAGTTGATGGCGTCGGTGGATAAATATCTCGATATGCGGCTCGACCCCGCGTCGCCCATTCGCTGAGGCCCGCGATGGAAGAGATGGACGAGGATTTTCGCGAGACGCTCGTCGGTCTGTTCACCGAGATTGCGATCATCGAGCATCTGATGCGGACACGGATGGAGCGGCTCTATCCCGACGGGCTGGAATCGGCACATTTCGGCATCCTCAATCATCTGCTCCGCAACAGTCGCACCCCTGAACGCATCGACAGCATTGCCTGGTCGTTCCAGGAGGAGCTCGATTATACGGCGAGCAAGATTGCCACGCTCGAAAGCTTCGGTTTCATAACGACGACGCCTCCCGGCACGTGCAAGGGCGACACCGTCGTCGCGCTGACGGATGCGGGCGAGGAAGCGCGCAACGCCGCGCTCGATCGCATGGCGCCCGACGTCGTCGAACTGATCTCCGAGATCGACCCGGATCAGATCCGCGTCGCTCACAAGGTTCTCGAAGAGATCAGGCTGACGCTCGACAATCTGCCCGATCGCTAGACCGGCACCACCCAGATCGCGACATTGCCGAACAGCACCAGCGCCGCGACGAGCATGAGCGTTGCGCGCTTGCGATCGTTGCCGCGACGGAACAGCGCGATCGATCCCGCAAGCAATGCGAGCGCGGCGAGCATGGTGAGCGAGAGAAGCAGGTCGGCCACGGCTAAAGGCCGGTCATCGCCGTGAAGGTTTCGGGATCGACATTGCCGCCGGAGAGTATGACTACAGTCTCTCCGGTCGGCTCGACCTTGCCTGCCAGGATCGCCGCAAGCGCCGCCGCGCCGCCCGGTTCAATCGTGAGATCGAGCTTCTCCTTCGCCAGCCGCATCGCGGCGCCGACCTCGGCCTCGCTCACCGCGACCCCGTTGGCCCTGCGCGCGAGAAGAATGTCGAAGGTCAGT
This sequence comes from uncultured Aquisediminimonas sp., assembly GCA_965365485.1. GTDB lineage: Bacteria > Pseudomonadota > Alphaproteobacteria > Sphingomonadales > Sphingomonadaceae > Aquisediminimonas. The sequence continues at coordinate 19,434 of CBDUBW010000006.1, read as the reverse complement.
TCCGCGACACGCAGCGTCTGGATGGCGTCGCACGCAGTGGGCGGCGGGTTGGGTTCGACAGGTACGATGCGGCCCAGTTCGAGCGAACGGCGCATATCGTCCCAGCCTTCGGGCTCCGCGACGATGATGCGCGCCTCGGGAAGCGCCAGCGCGAGTCCTGCCGCGAGCCCGCCGCCGCCGCACGGCGTCACCACCAGATCAGGCGCGCGGCCGAGCTGATCGGCAATCTCGAGCCCCATGCTCCCCTGCCCTTCGACGACCCAGGGATCATCGAAACTTGGCACCAGCACGCTGCCGCGCTCTGCGGCGATCGCCGCGCTGATCGCCTCGCGGCTCTCGGTCATGCGGTCGTAAAAGACGATATCCGCGCCGAGCCTCCGCGTTCCCTCGATCTTCGCGGCAGGCGCATCTGCGGGCATGACAATGGTCGCGGAGATGCCGAGCTTCTGGGCCGCCCAGGCGACGCCCTGCGCATGATTGCCGCTGGAAAAGGCGACGACGCCCTTTTCGCGCTGCTCCTCGCTCAGATCGGTCAGCCGGTGCCAGCCGCCGCGCAATTTGAACGCGCCCATCGGCTGGAGCGAATCGGCCTTACACCAGATGCGCAGGCCATCGATCTCAAGCGGGAGCAACGGGGTTCGCGGCACCACTTCAGAGATTTTGTGAAGCGCCCGCTTTACCCCGGCGAGATCGGGCGCTCTCGAAGGCGAAGGCACATCATCCACGGCCCATCCGATTGCCGATGCGACAATGCTTTACAAGGGGGGCTTGGGTTCATATATGCGCCGTCGCTGCCCCAAGGGGACTTCCAATAACCGTAAGGCAGCCTTTGAAAAATCGATTGCCTTTGGAGGTCCCTTGAATTGCACAGCCATCATAGCGCGCTGGGGCTAGTTGCCCCCGTCGACACCGTTTCGGGTGCCGACATCGCCACGTTGCGCCCGGTTCAGCCGGTAACGCTTCTTCGTCCGCACGCGGCAGCGCGCGCGGCGCGGTTCTTCGTCGAGCGCTTCCCGGGTAAGTCGCTTTATGCGGTCAAGGCCAACCCGTCGCCGGAGCTGATCGAGCTCCTTTGGGCAAATGGCGTCACGCATTACGACACCGCCTCGATTGCGGAAGTCCGGTTGGTGCGCGGGCTGCTGCCCGCCGCCACCCTATGCTTCATGCACCCGGTCAAGGCAGAAGAGGCGATCCGTGAGGCTTATCACGAGCACGGTGTGCGCGTGTTCTCGCTCGATTCGATCGAGGAGCTGGAGAAAATCGTTCGCGCCACGAACAGTGCCGATGATCTGACCCTCTGCGTCCGCATCCGCGTCTCGTCGGATCACGCCAAGCTCAGCCTTGCTTCCAAGTTCGGCGCCGAAGGTCATGAGATGAAAGAACTTCTCATGGCTGCGCGGCAGGCTTCGGATGCGCTCGGCATCTGCTTCCACGTCGGCAGCCAGGCGATGACTCCGCTTGCCTATACCGAAGCGATGGAGCGCGTCCGTGCGGCGATCGTCGAGGCGGGCGTTACTGTCGATGTGGTCGATGTCGGCGGCGGCTTCCCGAGCGTCTACCCTGGCATGGAGCCACCTGCGCTCGAGGCCTATTTCGGCGCTATTCACCGCAGCTTCGAAGACCTGCCGGTCAGCTATTCGTCCGAGCTGTGGTGCGAGCCTGGCCGCGCGCTGTGCGCCGAATATTCGTCGCTGATCGTGCGCGTCGAGAAACGGCGCGGCGACGAGCTGTTCATCAACGACGGCGCCTATGGCGCGCTCTACGACGCGGCGCATATCGGCTGGCGGTTCCCGGTCGAATTGCTGCGCGAGAGCGGCACACGTGACATGGCGTTCAGCTTTTACGGTCCGACCTGCGACGATGCCGATCATATGGCGGGGCCGTTTCTGCTGCCAGCGGATGTGGAAGCCGGCGATTATATCGAGATCGGCATGCTCGGGGCCTATGGCTGCGCGATGCGGACGGGGTTCAACGGCTTTGGCGCGGTCGAGACCTATGTGGCGACCGATGAGCCGATGGACTCGCTTTATGTCGAGGCTCCCCAGCTGGAGCGGATCGCTTCGAACGTCGTTAAGCTGTAGCTTTTTCAATTCATCGTCACCCCGCACTTGATGCGGGGGCCCGCTTGTTCTGGACACCGCAGTGCAAAAGTAAAGCGGGACCCCGCATCAAGTGCGGGGTGACGGGTCAATTTGTGGAGAATGACATGACCACCCCCCAGATCAACGCCCAGCGCAAGGCCGAGCTGCTTTCGACCACGGTCGAGCATATCGACATCAAGAGCTTCGACGCGCGTCCGATCATCGACCAGATGGGCAAGATGAGCTTCACCAGCCGCGATCTTGCGCGCGCAACGGGTATCTACAACCAGATGCTGAGCGATCCCGATTGCACCATCTTTCTCGTCATCGCGGGCTCGACAAGCGCGGGCGGTTGCATGGACCTGTATGCCGAACTCGTCCGCAACAATATGGTCGACGGTATCGTCGCGACCGGCGCGACCATCGTCGACATGGATTTCTTCGAAGGGCTTGGTCACAAACATTACCAAGCCAATGAAATCCCGGACGATGATACGCTGCGTTCGCTCTATATCGATCGCATCTACGATACCTATATCGATGAGGAGGAACTTCAGCACGTCGACCACACGATCTTCGAGATCGCGGAGTCGCTGGAGCCAAAGGCCTATTCGAGCCGCGCATTCATCCGCGAAATGGGCCGCTACCTCACAGAGCATGGCAAGAAGGATAACAGCCTCGTCAAGCTCGCCTATGAGCATGATGTGCCGATCTTCTGCCCGGCCTTCGTCGACAGCTCGGCGGGGTTCGGACTGGTCAAGCACCAGGTCGATGCCGCCAAGGCGGGCAAGCCCTATCTGATGATCGACGCCGTCGCAGACTTTCGCGAACTTACCCAGATCAAGATCGAGGCGGGATCGACCGGGCTGCTGATGATCGGCGGGGGCGTGCCCAAGAATTTCATCCAGGACACGGTCGTTTGCGCGGAAATTCTCGGACACGAAGACGTCGCCGTTCACAAATATGCGGTGCAGATCACCGTCGCGGATGTCCGCGACGGCGCATGCTCGTCATCGACGCTTCAGGAGGCGGCGAGCTGGGGCAAGGTCAACACCGGCATCGAGCAGATGGTCTTCGCCGAAGCAGGCAGCGTCATGCCGCTACTCGGCTCAGATGCCTATCATCGCGGACATTGGAAAACGCGCGCCAAGCGGACCTGGGCGAAGCTGTTCGACTGACGCGCTGCTTTTGACAACCCATTCCGCCTGAGGCAGCTTGCTGGCGGAGAGGGGAAAGACATGAATGCACCAATTCTCGCGCCCGCAGCCGTACTTGTGCTGTGGTCGCTGATCGTGCTGGTCTGGCTAGCGGTGACGCGATTGCCGGCGATGTCGAAAGCGGGAATCGACCTCAAGACCGCGCCGCCGGGCGGCCGCGGCGTCGATCTCGAGGCCATCATCGGCGACCGGCCCAAGTGGATTTCGCACAATTATACGCATTTGATGGAGCAGCCGACGCTGTTCTACGCAGTGGTCGCGATCCTCGCGCTCAGCGGAGAGGGCAGCGGCATCAATGTCACGCTGGCGTGGGGCTATGCCGTGCTGCGGATCGTCCACAGCCTGTGGCAAGCGCTGGTCAATGTCACCTCGATCCGCTTCCTGATCTTCATGATCGCGACGCTTTGCCTGTTCGTCCTTGCGATCAACGCCGTTCGCGCAACGCTGGGAGTCTGAATATGCAATCTGAAATTCTTCATCCAGTCGCCGCGCTCGCGGCGTGGACAATGATCGTCTGGATTTGGCTTTACGCCACCCGGCTACCGGCGATGTCGCGCGCCAAGATCGACGGCGCGGGAATGACCGGGAGCACCGGCGGGAGCCTGCGCGGTGATCTGATTGCGGCGGGAGAAACACGAGCGTCGTGGGTCGCGGACAATTACAATCATCTCCACGAAGCGCCGACGGTCTTCTACGCGGTGGCGCTGCTGCTTGCGATCGTCGGACAAGGCGACGACCTTAACGCGACGATCGCCTGGGCCTACGTGCTGCTGCGCGTTTCGCACAGCCTGGTCCAGATACTCTGGAACCGCGTCGTCGTGCGCTTCGCCATCTTCGCGCTTTCGAGTCTGACGCTCATGGCGTTGGTGGTTCGGGCCTATCTGGGGGTGATTTAGCGAGAAAAGGCCGATGCCAACTCAACATGGGTCGACCAGCGGAACTGACCGACGGGCTTGACCCAATCTAGCCGGTATCCGCCATCAACGAGCACCTTCGCGTCGCGCGCGAAGGTGGCGGGGTTGCAGCTGACATAGGCGATGCGTGGAACGGCGCTTCCCGCCAGCCCCGCGATCTGCTCCTTGGCGCCGGCGCGGGGGGGATCGAGGACGACCGCGTCGAAACGCGCGAGTTCCGCCACGGTGAGCGGGCGACGGAAGAGATCGCGATGTTCACAGCCAATCGAACGACGGGCGCGGTTGGCCGCCGTCTGCAATGCGAGAACGGCATCTCGAGAACCTTCGACCGCTTGGACTTTCCCAGGAAGCGACAGTGCGAAGGTGCCAAGGCCGGCGAAGAGGTCGACCGTAGCGGTCGAACCGGCGATCGCTTCGCGGACGGCCAAGACCAGAGCGGCCTCGCCGTCCACGGTCGCCTGCAGGAATGCGCCCTCAGGCAGCCCGACGGGCGTATCGCCCAAGGTGATTGTCACCGGCTCTGGCTCCCAGCGCGGCTGTGCTCCGAAACCCTCGTCGATCGACAAACGCGCGAGTGCGTGCCGCGCGGCGAATTCTGCAACGGCTTCGGTCGCCGCAAGCCCCTCGACCTCGATGCCGGAAATGGAGAGATCGACGCCTTGATCGGCAAGCGTCATGCGAATTTCGGCTTGGCGCTTTTCGTGCAGCAATGGCCCAGTCAGGCGCCTGAGCGGGGAGATTAACGCGAAGAGGCGCGGATGCATGATCGGGCATTCGGCAATATCGACGAGCCGGTGGCTGCCCGCTTCGAGAAACCCGATTTCCACAGACCTGGCCCGCCTTAATGCTTTGAGCGCCACCCGACGGCGGGTGGAGGGCGGCGAAAGGTGCGGCGGACGCACCTCCGGAGCCGTCAGCCCCTGAGCGACCAGCGCTGTCACAATCCGATCGGTGACAAAGGCCGCATAGGTTTCATCATCGATATGCTGGAGCTGGCAGCCGCCGCAGCGCCAAAAATGGCGGCAGGGCGGGGTCTGGCTATGGGGACCAGTGACGATCATGCCATCGTCGGCAATGACATCGCCCGGCACTGCCCCGGCGACGAAGCGGCCCGACGCGGTCACGCCATCGCCGCGCGCCGCCAGCCGGACGATCGGCTCGCTCACAGGCAGGTGGAGACGGCGGCGGGGATGTGCCGGGGAAGATCGTCGGCGGTCAGCGCGGGGCCGGCGAGCCGCGCGGCCTCGCTATGCAGCCAGACTGCTTGTCCCGCCGCGCGGAATGCCCCTTTGATCGCGGCGAGGCGCGCTGCAGCAATGCCGGCGAGAACGTCGCCAGTGCCGGCGCTCGCCAGCCATCCGGGGGCAGCGGTCGCGGCAGTGACGCGACCATCGGGGGCTGCAATGACCGTGGTTGCCCCTTTTAAAACCACAATCGAGCGTGAAGCAGCAGCGGCCGCCCGCGCTCGGTCGATCCTGCTTCCAGATAGAACGCCAAACAGCTTCTCGAACTCTCCGTCATGCGGAGTCAGGATGTGAATGCCGTCGCGCTCCCGCAACTGCTTGGCAGACAGCAGGTGCAAGGCGTCGCCATCTAGTACGAGTGGATGCTTGGTCGCCAATGCGCGGTCTAGCTTGGCCTTCGCATCATCATCGCGACCCAATCCGGGTCCAATTAGCACCGCTCCAATCTTGGCGTCGTTTTCGACATCACTCCAGCGCCTGTGAACGAGCGCGTCAGGCCCTGAACGCCTTGCACCAACGATGACGGTGTAGCCCGCCAGCCGCATCGCCGCCCGCGCCGCAAGCATGGCGGCACCTCCCATGCGTCCGCCGACAATAGCGACAAGGCCGCGCGTATATTTGTGTTTTCGTGCCGAAGGTTCCCAAATGGCCGGGCATGACATGGTCCAAGTGTCGAACGCCTCGATCTTAAGACCTATTTCTGCGACCTTTATGGCACCGCACATTTCAACCGCTGGTTGTAAGCAATGTGCTGGCTTCAGCGCACCAAGCGCGAGCGTCACGTCAGCCGTGATTCCGCCCATCCCAGCGCCGTCATCGGTCCCCACCCCGCTCGGCACGTCGATCGCGATAACAAACTTCGCCGCCTCGCGGAGCCGGTGGAGCGGCGTGACGACCGCGTCTTCCAATGGGCGTGCCAAGCCAGTCCCAAACAGTGCATCGACCAGCACCGGCGCGGGTTCGGCGTCGTCGAGCGATTCGACCGGCCCGGTCCAGCGCGACCGCGCCTCGACCGCCTCAGGTGCGCGCGGTTCGCGCAGCGCCGCCACGCGGACGTCGAGACCGCGCGCGGCGAGCAGCCGCGCCGCGACATAGCCGTCGCCGCCATTGTTGCCGGGGCCGCACAGGATCAGCGTCGGCCTGCCGCCGCCAAAGCGCCAGACGGCCTCCGCGACCGCGGCGCCCGCGCGCTCCATCAGGTCGTAGAGCGTGACGCCGTTGCCGACCGCCGCCTGTTCCGCCGCGCGCATTTCCGCAGCGGTGAGGATGGGGCCGTGAGGCAGTCTCACTTCGCGCCCTTGACGGTGGCTGGCAGACGGTAGCGAGCGTTGCCGATCCGCACTTCAATCATGTTGTCCGCGATCAACTTGACGGATGCCTCTTCAGCCCCGTCTGCTGAGGCGACGCCGCGTCCGTCGCTGGTCGTCACCAAGCGGCGGAATCCGCCGTCGGCATGCCGGATCGTCAGGACCGCGCCGTTCGGATGCACAGCCCGTTCGACGATACAGTCGTCGCTGAACTCATCGCTATCGATGGCGCAGGGGATTGCAGTCTGATCACCGCGCCGCTCCTCCCCGCCGCACGCCGCAAGCGCAAACAGCAGCGCGCTAGATATCCGCATAAATATGCGTTTCGGCTTTACCGCCTGGATGGGTCACCGCGCCCTGGTATGCCGGGCCAACGTTGCGCGCGAAGCGCCAGAGCGCGCCGGAGGCATAATCATTGCCGCGCGGTGTCCAGCGGGCGCGGCGGTCGGCCAGGACATCCTCGGCGACATTGAGCTCGATCGTTCCTGCCTCCGCATCGATCGCGATTTCGTCGCCATTTTCGATGAGCGCGATAGGGCCGCCTTCGGCCGCTTCCGGCCCGACATGGCCGATGCAGAAACCGCGCGTCGCGCCTGAAAAACGACCGTCGGTGATCAGCGCGACTTTCTCGCCCAAGCCAAGGCCGTAGAGGGCGGCGGTGGTCGAGAGCATTTCGCGCATTCCGGGCCCGCCCTTGGGCCCTTCGTAGCGGATGACGACGACCGACCCCTCGACGATCTGCCGGGCCTCGACCGCCGCGAAGGCGTCTTCCTCGCAATCGAAAACCTGCGCCGGGCCGGTGAACTGCAGGCGGTGCATGCCGGCAACCTTGACGATCGCGCCATCAGGGGCGAGCGAGCCGCGCAAGCCAACGACGCCCCCGGTTGGGGTGATCGGCGCGGTGGCAGGGTAGATCACCTTCTGATCGGGATTCCATGTGATCTCGTCGATATTTTCGGCGAGCGTCCGCCCCGTCACGGTCATGCACTCGCCGTGGAGCAAGCCTTCGCCGAGCATCGACCTCATCAGCATATAGACGCCGCCCGCCTCATACATGTCCTTGGCGACATATTTCCCGCCGGGCTTGAGATCGGCCATGTAGGGCGTCGACTTGAAAAATTCGGCGACGTCGAAGAGGTCTAGATCGATCCCTGCCTCATGCGCCATCGCGGGCAGATGGAGCGCGGCGTTGGTCGATCCGCCCGTCGCCGCCACCACTCGCGCCGCATTTTCGAAGGCTTCGCGCGTGCAGAGGTCGCGCGGACGGATGTTCGCCGCCAGCAATTCCATCACCTGCGCGCCCGCGGCGTGCGCGATCTGCTCTCGGCTCTTATAGGGCGCGGGGGCCATGTTCGAATTTGGCAGCGACAGGCCGATCGCTTCGGCGACACAGGCCATGGTGTTCGCGGTGTATTGCCCACCGCACGCCCCGTGGCCCGGGCAAGCGACCTTTTCGAGCGCGTGGACTTCGTCGATCGGACACGTGCCCGCTGCATAGCGCCCGACGACTTCGAAGACGTCGACCACGGTGACGTCGCGATCCTGATAGCGGCCCGGCAGGATCGACCCGCCATAGACGAAGATGCTCGGCACGTTCAAACGCAGCATCGCCATCATCATGCCTGGCAGCGACTTGTCGCATCCCGCAAAGCCGAGCAGCGCGTCATAGCAATGTCCGCGGACCGATAGCTCGATAGAATCTGCGATCACCTCGCGGCTGACGAGCGAGGATTTCATCCCCTGATGGCCCATCGCGATGCCATCGGTGACGGTGATGGTGTTGAAACGGCGCGGCATCCCGCCCCCGGCTTCGACCCCGCCGCGCGCGGCATCGGCTTGTTCGTCGAGCAGGGTGTTGCACGGCGCGCTGTCATTGCCGGCGCTGGCAATGCCCACGAAGGGCCGCGCGATGTCTTCCTCGCTCAGCCCCATCGCATAATAATAGCTGCGATGCGGTGCGCGTTCCGGCCCCACCGAAACGTGGCGGCTGGGCAGCCTGGATTTATCGAACCGGGACATAAGCGCGCCTTCGCAAGGGAAGCTGCGCGCCTATGACGATTGCGGTTGACCGATCAAGAGGTCTTCATGTTGGTGCTGACGTTGTTGAACGTCGTCTTGATCTTGTTCCCGAGACCGCCCATCGCAGTGACCGCCGCGACCGCGATCAACGCCGCGATGAGGCCGTATTCAATGGCGGTCGCGCCTTTGGAGTTCTTGTAAAGCTTGCGAACAAAATACACGGCCTGGCTCCTGCAAATTCGATTGGAAATTCCCGATCGCCGGTTCCCGACGGCGATTGCGGGTAATTTTAGGCGGAGATTGTTTCCAAAAGCTTAGGATTTGCGCGCGCTGTCCGCTTCTTGTGGCCATTTGCGCCGACGCGCTAAGCCCCATCTCTGACAACAGAAGGATTCGCGATGACCGACGAAGCAAACCCCGCAGACAACTTCCCCGCTGGATACGTTCCCCCCGCGGTCTGGACATGGGATCGTGAAAGCGGCGGGCGTTTCGCCGCGATCAACCGACCGACCTCTGGTGCGACGCATGAAAAGGTGCTGCCCGTCGGCGCGCATCCCCTCCAGCTTTACTCGCTGGGAACTCCCAACGGCGTCAAGGTCACGATCCTGCTCGAGGAATTGCTCGCGGCGGGGCATTCGGGCGCTGAGTACGACGCCTGGCTGATCAACATCGGAGAAGGCGACCAGTTCGGCAGCGGCTTCGTCGAGATCAATCCAAATTCGAAAATCCCGGCGATGGCCGATCATAGCGAGAATCCGCCCGTCCATCTGTTCGAAAGCGGCTCAATCATCTTTTACCTCGCCGAAAAGTTCGGCGCGTTCCTGCCGACCGACCGGCGAAAGCGTGCCGCGACGATGAATTGGGTGATGTGGCAGATGGGTTCCGCGCCCTATCTCGGCGGCGGCTTCGGCCATTTCTACGCTTATGCGCCGATCAAGATTCAATATGCGATCGACCGCTTCACAATGGAGACCAAGCGGCTGCTCCACGTGCTCGACACGCATCTTGCGAAGAACGAATATATGATCGGCGACGAATATACGATCGCCGACATGGCGATCTGGCCCTGGTACGGGTCGGTGATGCGCGAGGCCTATAATGGGCAGGAGTTTCTGAACGTCGGCGAATATGGCCATCTCAGCGACTGGATTGATCGGGTCGGAGAGCGCGAAGCGGTGAAGCGCGGGCGGATGGTCAACCGTGTCTTCGGCAATCCGGAGCGTCAGCTGCGCGAACGCCATGCGGCGAGCGACTTCGACAATAATCGCGAAGACATGGTGATTGCGAGGGGTGGCCAGCGCGTCTGATGACGCTGGCGGCGGTCGCGGCGGCATGATATGCCATCTTCAGGCGGGAAAATCCGCTTGAGGGGAATTATGATGCGGCTGATCGCGGCACTTGCGCTCATCGTCCTGCCGGTCGCGGCGGGGGCCGAAACCCTTACCTCGACCCCGGATGCTGTCGTTACGACGGGCGAAGACGAAGCGTTGCGATTGACGGTGCCAGTGATGGTCAACGGCCAGGGACCGTTCAATTTCGTGATCGATACGGGGGCGGATCGCACCGTCATTTCCGAAGAGCTCGCGACGCGGCTGGGGCTGCCTTCGGCGGGCCGGGCGAAGCTGCACGCGATGGGTGGGTCGGGCACCGTCGACATCGTCGAGATTGCCAGCATCGCCGTCTCCAACCGCATCGCAACCAAGGTGCGCGCCGCGGCCCTACCTGCGCGTCATGTCGGTGCCGATGGCCTGCTCGGGATCGACAGCCTAAAGGGCCAGCGCATCGAAATGGATTTCGATGCCAAGACGATGAAGCTCGTGCCTTCGAGCGCGCCCGAGGCAGCGGTGCCGAGAGACGGCGAGCTCATCATCGTCACTGCGCGCACCAAGCTCGGCCAATTGGTGATGGTCGACGCCGATGCCGACGGGCAGAAGATCCACGTCGTCGTCGATACCGGCGCGCAGAACACCGTCGGCAATGCCAAGCTGCGGCGTATCCTGTCGAAGCGCGTCAAGGGCACGACGATAACGCCGATCGACATGATCGACGTGCTCGGCCAGCGGACGGCGGCCGACTATACCATCGTCGATCGCGTCCGCATCGGCGGAGTGGCGATGGGCAACACCGCAGTCGCTTTCGCCGAAGCGCACCCGTTCAAGCTGTTCGGGCTATCGAAAAAGCCGTCGATGCTGCTGGGGATCGAGACGCTCAAAGCATTCAAGCGTGTTTCGGTGGATTTCACCACCCGCAAGGTCAAGTTCCTGCTGCCCCCGCCGGCGGGCACCACCGCCCTGCTGCGCTAAAGCTTCTCAACGCGGGGCAGCCAGCCGGTCTGCCGTCCGGAGCGCCAGTGCCATGATCGTGAGTGTCGGGTTTGCCCAGCCTCCGGTCGGAAATATAGAACTTCCGGCGACATAGAGATTGGCGATGCCGTGGACGCGGCCGTCGCTGTTGGTAACGCCCCGGCGCGGGTCATCGGCCATTCGGGTCGTACCGAGATGATGATAGCCCCCGATCGGATGCGCGCTGATAAGCGGATCGGCATGCCATTCACAATCGGGATCGGTCAGCCAGGGTGCCGGATCCACTTGGCCCAAGCCGAGCCGGACCAACTCCCGGCCGGTCGCGGCGACCAACCCGTTCACGCTATGCTTGTCGAGCGCCGACAAGCGCCAATCCAGCGCGATGCGGGGCATGCCAAGGGCATCGCGTTCGTCGGTCAATCGAACGCGGCTGTCAGGGTTGGGAGCCTGCTCGGCGCGGATCACGAGTGCGAGCTCAACCCGACCGAGCCGGTGAAACGTCCATGGCAGCAGCGGGTCGCTCGCCCGCCGCAGAGCGCGCGCGGCACCCTTAGTCGCCCTCCATAGTGTCCGGCCGACGAAGGTCGGCGGGGTTTTCTCTTTGGTGCGGAGATAGGCGCGCTTGAGCAAAGTTGCCTTTCCCCCCGCAGGCTTGCGCGCAGCGATGGTCAGCGAGCTGTTCAACAGGCGTTCGCGTCGCTGCAGTTCGGGGGCGGCCGCAATCACTTGCGCTTGATAGCCGTGCGCCCCATTTCGGCGCATGGCAGAAGCGGCGAGTAAGCGCCACGGCGCAGCGGCGACGATCCGCCCGCCGCGCGCGTGCGGATGCTCCATAAAGAAGCGCCCGACCAATCCATTTTCATTACCGATGCCGGCTGGGTGCACCGAGCGCGAAGCGAGCAGCAGGCGCGGGTTCTCGATACCGCCAGCGGCAAGGACGAAATGGCGCGCTTCGATCCGCATCGCACGGCCGCCGGGATGAACAGCTTCAAGCGCCTCGATCCGGCGGCCTGAGGCTTCCGGAACAAGCTGGTTTACGGTGGCATGGATCACAATTTTGCATCGCGGATCGGCTACGAGATCGGCGCACGCGCCGAGGGTAAAGCGATCGAAGCGGTCATCGAACCACCATGCCGGCTGCACCAGTTCATCCAAGTCGAACGCATGGCCTGCTCGCAATGGGGCGCGGCAGGGCAGGCCCAGCGCCATTCGCGCTTCGTAATAATAGGGGATGACGGTTTCGTAGGAGATCGGCCAGCCGGAATACGGTACCCAATCGCGCGTTTCGAAATCGATCGGGTCAAGTTCCGCGCAGCGGCCGCCCCATATCGCTGTTGTGCCGCCAAAGAAGCGCAAGCGTGCGTGCGCCAGATCATAATAAGGCCGTCCGATGATTTTGCCGCGGTTGAGATCGGCAATATCGGCTTCGTAATCAACGCCGCCACTCTCGAGGAGGATTACCGATAGCCCATGTTTCAGTAGGCGACGCGCAATGGTGACGCCCGCTACCCCTGCACCGACAACGGCGACATCCGCCCGTAACCGTGCCGGAGCATCATGAGCCAAATCGATAACATGCGAACACATAGCAACCGGAGTCGAACGATCCTATCCCACCCAGGCGGCGACTTGATCGGCGACCTGATTGGCGGCCTGGTTTAGCGCGACGCCGGCCGCCAGCGGCTCGACAGCGGTGTAAGGCACACGAGCTTCGAACCGCTTGGTCACGACCTGGCGGCCGGCGTCGCGGCTCATCGCAGCGTCATAAATGACGACAGCCTGCGCGGTCTGGGCATCGAGGCCGAAGCTCTTGAGCGAGCCCGTCAGCACGGTGCCCGGATCGAGGGTGAAGGCGCGCGGGTCGATCACGACCTTGCCGGTCTTCGCTGATATGGTTTCCGACAACAGCCGCTGAAATAGCTGGTTGGGCGGTTCCGCCCAGAGCGCGTCTTTCACATAAGCCAGCGCCGTCGCGCCATCGGCGACAGCAACCCGGTTATTGGCAAGCGATTGCGGAACGCTCGGCACCGCGACGCTGATCGCGTCGCCCACCCCGGCCGTGCGCTGCGTATCGGCGGCGACCTGGCTGGTCGGAGTCAAGGTGAGAAGCGATTCCGGCACCTTGGCTCCGAAGCGAACGCATCCGCCGAGCGCCAGCCCCGCCGCGAGCAAGAGGAGAGCGCGGGTCATTTGCGGTCCTTTCCAGGCTTGTAATCAGGAAGCGGTGGCGAACCGAGCAGCGCCGCCGCCCCGCCCTGATCGAGCTTCTGCGCGACCGAGCCCAATGATTCGGACATCACCCGCAAGTCACGCACCAGCGCGCCGATCTCGGGGATGGTCTGTTTGGAAAAAGCCTGAACGCCCGGTCGCGCTTCGGAGAGTACGGTATCGAGATTGGCCATGCTGCGTTCGGCCTGGCGCACTGTTTTGCGCAGATCGGCGATCAGCGGTTTGCCCTCTTCCGCCAGCAAGGCGTTGGTCGTGCCCGTCAGCGCCGCGACCTGTTCTGCGGCAAGTCCCGCCTGGCGGATCGCGACGCGCGTTTCAGCGAGCGTCGCTTCCATCTGCGGCCCGTTGCGTGCGAGCGTCGCGCTCAACCGTTCGGTATTCGCCAGAATTCCTGACAGGCTGCGCTGATTTTCCGGATTCAGCAGCTCGGTCAGCCGTTCGGTGAGCGCTGAAAGCCGCTCGAGCAATTGCGGCGCGTTGTTGAGCAATGCGCCCAGCCCGCTCGCCTTGGTCGGGATGACCGGCACCCCGGCGGGGCCCATATCGGCGATCTCGGGCGCACCCTTGACCGCGCCATCGAGCAGGATCGACGACGGCCCGGTGAAGCTGCCCTGAAGACTCGCAGTCGTGCCCTGCAGGATCGGCGTCTCCTGCTTCACGGCAATGCGCACGCGGACGAAGCCGGGATTGGCGCGCCAGAGCTCGATATGCCGGACCTCACCCGAAGGGACGCCCGAATAGGTGACGACCCCACCTTGGGCCAAACCCTCGACCGATTGCTTGAAGAAGATGTCATATTCCTTCTGCTTGCCGCCCCCCAGACCGGCAATCCAGACGGTGAAGGCGACCAGCCCGGCGAGCAGTGCCAGCACCACGCCGCCGACGAGAATATGGTTCGAACGCGTTTCCATCAGACTCTCATGCCCCGTTACCGCCGCGCTTATCAATGCCGGCCATCGCGGCGCGCCCGCGCGGCCCGTTGAAATATTCCTGAATCCAGGGATGATCGGTCGCCAGCAGCTCCGAAATCGTTCCGACCGCGATGACCTTCTTGTCGGCAAGCACCGCCACCCGATCGCAGATCGCGTGAAGCGTATCGAGATCGTGGGTGATGAGAAAAACGGTCAGCCCCAGCGCCTTTTTGAGGCTTAGCGTCAGCTCATCGAACGCCGCCGCGCCGATCGGATCGAGCCCGGCCGTCGGTTCGTCGAGAAAAAGCAAGGCAGGATCGAGCGCCAGAGCGCGCGCCAGCCCCGCGCGCTTTTTCATACCGCCCGAAAGTTCTGACGGAAATTTCGGGCCGGCATTGGCGGGAAGGCCAGCCATCATCACCTTGTACGCCGCGATCTCGTCCATCAGCCCGCGATCCATGTCGCGATAATATTCGCGGATCGGCACCTGAACATTTTCGGCGACAGTCAGCGTCGAGAACAAGGCGCCGCCCTGGAACAACACGCCCCAGCGCCGACGTATGCCGAGCGCCTCGCTCTCTTCCTTGTCGAGCATCGACTCGCCGAAGATGGTCACCTCGCCTTCGTCGGGGCGCTGCAAACCGATGATCGAGCGCATCAGCACGGATTTGCCCGTTCCCGAGCCGCCGACCACGCCGAGGATTTCGCCGGTCTTGACGTCCAAATCGACACCATCGTGAACGACGAAGTCACCGAAGCTGTTCTTGATGCCGCGGACCCTGACCGCGATCGGATCAGCGAGATCCATCAGCCCCAGCCGATCGAAGTGAAGAAGACAGCGAAGAAGGCGTCGAGAACGATCACAAGGAATATCGCCTGCACGACCGCGGAGGTTGTCTTCAGGCCGACCTCTTCTGCATTGTTTTCGACGAGCATGCCCTGGAAGCAGCCGGTGATGGCGATGATCGCGCCGAAGACCGGGGCTTTGATCATGCCGACATAAAGGTCGGTCGCAGGCACCACCTCTCCAAGACGCTGGATATAGGTATCGGGCGGGATTTCGAGCGAGATCCAGCACAGCAGCCCGCCGCCGAGAATGGCGAGTACGATCGCGAAGAAGCCGAGCAGCGGCATCAGCAGCGTCGTCGCGATCAGCCTCGGCAGCACCAGCGCTTCGATCGGAGAGACGCCGATGGTGCGCATCGCATCGATCTCCTCGGTCAGCTTCATCGTCCCGATCTGCGCCGCGAAGGCCGAGCCGGAGCGTCCCGCGACCATGATGGCGGTCATGAGCACGCCGAGTTCACGGGTGGTAATGCGGCCGATAAGGTTGATGGTCAGTGCTTCCGCGCCGAACTGTGCGAGCTGAACCGCGCCCTGCTGCGCGATGACGACGCCGATCAAAAAGCTCATCAATCCGATGATCGCGAGCGCGCGAACCCCAACCTGTTCGAATGCCTGGACCATCGCGTTGATGCGCATATGGCTGGGATTGCGAATGACGTTCCAGGTCGCGATCATTATCGCCCCAAAGAACGAAAGCAGACCACGCATTGTCTGGAACGCGACCAATGTCGCGTCGCCGATTTCTCCGAGCACACGCTTGAACGGATTGAACGCTTCGGGCCGCACCGCGACCCGTTCATCCGAGAATGACACCTGCTCGATGAGTTGGGCGACTGCTTCGTTACCACCTGTCACCTTGGCGCCGGTGCGGTTGGCGAGCTTGTGAACGAGCCAAGCCCCGGCCGTATCGACGCGCGCGACACCCGAAAGGTCAATCGTCTTGATCCCATCGACTAGGTCGAGCCGGGACGGCAGTTGTCCGACGCGCGCGAGCGTCCAGCGGCCAGTCAGCCGCAGGGTGCGCGCACCGCCTACATCGTCTTCGCTGAAATCGGGATCGTCACTCATCGCCGCTACCACTGTGCGATTATGCACTTATCGGCAAGACGAGTCCGGATTAAGGCAGGTCGATGCACAAGCTGGCGATTTACGATCTCGATCGCACCATCACCCGCCATCCGACTTATTTTCCATTTCTGCTTTTTGCCCTGCGCCGATTGAACCCCTGGCGGATTGCGTTTGTTCCTGCGGCGCTGGTGGCCGCCCTGCCCTACGCGCTCAAGAGGATCGGTCGAGGACGGCTCAAGGAGATCAACTTCCGGCTATTCATAGGCAGGAAGGTGCATCCCGAACGGATGGGGGGCGCGGTCAGCGGCTTCGCCGACTGGAACCTCGCGCGCAACACCTTGAAGGGCGCGCTCGAGCGGATCGATGCCGACCGCGCCGAGGGCTATCGCATCGTCATCGCGACCGCCTCGTTCCATTTCTACGTTCGCGAATATGCGAAACTGATCGGCGTCGAAGACGTCATCGGCACTTCGTCGCACATTGCCGACGAGCGGATCAGCGGGCGGCTCGATGGCGACAATTGCTATGGCGACGCCAAGCTGCGGATGGTCCAGGCCTGGCTCGCGAACGAGGGCATCGCGCGAGAGGATTGCCATATCCGCTTCTATTCGGACAGCGCGACCGACGCGCCGTGCATGGATTGGGCGGACGAGGCTTTTGCGACCAGTCCGCACAAAAAGCTTCGCCGTCTCGCGGCTCAGCGACAATGGCCGATCCTCGATTGGAAGAAGCAGAGATGAAGATTGTCGTGACAGGGGCGACGCGCGGTATCGGCAAAGCCATTGTCGAGACGCTGAATGCGCGCGGCGCCGACACGGTGGGTTATGGCAGCCGCGAATTCGACCTCGATGACGATGCCTCGCCCGAGGCGCTGTGGGCCGACGCGGTCGCCAAGCTCGGCGATGTCGATGTCCTCATCAACAATGCGGGGCTCTTCGAAGCCAATGCTATCGACGCTGACGATTGGCTCGAAAGCTGGGAGCGGACGATGCGGATCAATCTGACCTCGGCCGCGCAACTGTCGCGCGCCGCCGTCCGGTACTGGCAGGAGGCGAAGCGCGGCGGGCGGATCGTCAACATCGCCAGCCGCGCCGCGCATCGCGGCGACAGCCCGGCGCACTGGCATTATGCGGCGGCAAAGGGCGGGATGGTGGCGATGACCAAGACGATCGCCCGCGCCTATGCCGCGCAGGGCATCTATGCCTTCGCCATTTCTCCAGGCTTCACGATGACGGGGATGGCCGAGGATTATCTCGCCAGCCGCGGCGGCGACAAGCTGCTCGCCGATATTCCGCTCGGCCGAGTCGCCAGCCCCGAGGAAGTGGCGACGATGGCCGCCTTCTGCGCGCTCGACGCCCCGCCGTCGATGACCGGCGCAGTGCTCGACGTCAACGGCGCGAGCTATGTCCGCTAGATGGCCGAAAGCTGGAAGCTGATCGTCCGCTGCACGCGCGCGGAAGCCGAAGCTCTCAATGACGATATCGCTGAACTGGCGACGATCGACCCGCCGCCGGTGCTGATGACGCACGAGGCTGATCCGTCGCGTCCAGAGCAATGGGAAGCGCATGCCTATTTCGAGTCGAAGCCGCAAAAGGCAGAGATCGCACTGATCGCCTCGCTCTTTCCCAGCAGCGCCGGTCAACAGCCGCGGCTCGAGCGGTTGCCTGATGAAGATTGGGTCACGCTCAGCCAGCAGGGCCTTGCCCCCGTCCATGCCGGCCGCTTCTACGTCCATACCGAAGCCAATAAGGGTGTGATCCCGCCCGGCGCGCGGGCGTTTCGGATCGAGGCGAGCCAGGCTTTTGGAACCGGCGGGCATCAGACGACCGAAGGGTGCCTGCACATGCTCGATGCGCTCAAGCGGCGGGGCGGGCGGTTCTCGCACATCGTCGATATCGGCACCGGCACCGGCTTGCTCGCCTTCGCCGCAATGGAGTTGTGGCCGCTGGCGCTGGCGACCGCATCCGACATCGATCCGGTAAGCATTGAGGTCACCGCCGAAAACGCGCGCGTAAATGGCGTCAGACTCGGCGCAGGGCGCGGGAGGCTGGCCCTGTGCGCTGCGCCCGGGACCGATCATGAGCTGATCCGAGTGGGCGCGCCATACGACCTGATCATCGCCAATATTCTGGCCGGGCCGCTGATCTCGCTCGCCCCCGCTATCTCAGAGATTGCCGGTGCCGGCGCGACGCTGTTGCTCGCGGGGTTGATCGACGACCAGACCGGAGCCGTCGTGCGCGCCTATCGCGCCTGCGGCTTCCGCCTCGCCGAAATACGGCTGAATGACGGCTGGCCCTGCTTGAAGTTGATCAAGCGACGGAGTTTCGCACCCAATCGGAGGGTGCGGTCCAACTTAAGGGCAACCATGCCGCCGGGTGATTTCGGCGTTTGGTGAGGCGTCTAAGTTCAGTAAATTCAGTGCCTATAGCCGAATCTAATCTTGAGACAAATTCTCAGGAATCAATCCTAAAGTCCAGCACCAACGGACTTTTCACAACATCTGACCTGTTGTCATCCAGCGCGCCTCAATTGGCGGGCTGAGCGACGGCAACGGCCGAGAAAGGCGGCGCGGCAACTGCGGCGGCAGCTGCAAAAAGCGCGATGGCAATAAGCGCGTTACGCATGGTCGAACTCCTCTTCGTCGCTTCGACCTATGCGATTCGGCCTGTGCCTTCGGTGAACCCGATCACAGGCTGAGGTTAATGTTGGTGGCGGTCACAGCGTCGTTGATCGCGCTGACACCACATCTGCGACGCGAATGATTGTATAAAAACTACGCCGCCGCGTAGGCCTGCGTCCCGCGTGTGATAACGCTGTCAGAGGCTATCAAGTCGCCGACCGGGATGTCGGGCAACTGTTCGAGCTGGGCGTAGAGCGGCGCGAAATCGGTTTCGAGCGTGGTCTTGAGCAAAGCCTCGAAACTCGGGATGACGAAATAATTCTGCTGGAAGTCGTCGATCCGGTATTCGGTGCGCATTACCCGCAACAGATCGAAGGTGATGCGGTTGGGGCTTGGATCATCGAGCGCGAACTTGCTCTCGCCATAGCTGGAGACGATGCCCGCACCGTAGATGCGCAAAGCGCCCGCTTCCTCGATCAGCCCGAATTCGACGGTGTACCAGTAGAGCCGTGCCAGCTTGTGGAGCGCGCCGAAGCCGAGGCTTCGCAACCCGCCCTTGCCATAGGCCTGCATATAATCGGCATAGGTCGGGTCGGCGAGCATGGGGACGTGGCCGAAGACGTCATGGAAGACGTCGGGCTCCTTCAGATAATCGAGCTGGTCGGGTCGCCGAAT
>CBDUBW010000005.1:0-29300 GCA_965365485.1 uncultured Aquisediminimonas sp. | reverse complement strand
CATAGGCAGCGGTCTGGCGGTAGATCGGCTTGTTGAGGCCGAGATGGGTGCGGATTGCGCGTGGGGTCAGCCCGCCGAGCTTCCCAATCCCCATGATCGCCTGCTCGATCTTGTCGTCGCCGACAGTGCCGGTGTCGTGCGTATCGACGTACAGTGACAGCGGCTTCGAAACCCCGATCGCATAGGCGAGCTGGATCGTGCAGCGCGTGGCAAGGCCGGCAGCGACGATGTTTTTGGCGAGATAGCGGCTGATATAGGCGGCAGAGCGATCGACCTTGGTCGGATCCTTGCCCGAAAAGGCGCCGCCGCCATGCGGGGCCGCGCCGCCATAGGTATCGACGATGATCTTGCGGCCCGTCAGCCCGGCGTCACCATCGGGTCCGCCGATTTCGAAGCTGCCGGTCGGGTTGATGTGATACTCGGTCTCGCGCAGCAGCACCGGCGGCAGCGTCTGAGCAACGACCTTCTTCACATAAGCGTGAAGCTCCGCTTCCTTCTCCCCCTTGTCGTAGCCCGGCGCGTGCTGGGTAGAGACGACGATCGCGGTCGCGGCGACGGGCAGGCTGCCTTCGTAGCGCAATGTCACCTGGCTCTTGGCGTCGGGTTCGAGGAAGGGTGCTGCGCCGGAATGGCGGTCGGCCGCCATGCGCTCGAGGATCTTGTGACTGTAATCGAGCGTCGCGGGCATGAGGTCGGGCGTCTCGTCGGTCGCATAGCCGAACATGATGCCCTGATCGCCCGCGCCTTCATCCTTGTTGCCCGAGGCATCGACGCCCTGCGCGATATGCGCCGATTGCGGGTGGAGGTTGTTTTCGAAGCGCAGCGTCTCCCAGTGGAAGCCCTGCTGCTCATAGCCGATGCGCTTGACCGTCTCTCGAACGGTCTGCTCGACCTCCTCGCGCACGCCCGCGGCCCAATTGCCGTCCTCGTCCATGATGCCGTTGCCGCGGATTTCCCCCGCCAGCACGACGAGCTGTGTCGTCGTCAGCGTCTCGCAGGCAATGCGGGCTTCCGGGTCTTTCGAAAGGAAGAGATCGACGATGGCGTCGGAAATCTGGTCCGAAACCTTGTCGGGATGGCCTTCCGAAACCGATTCGGACGTGAAGAGGTAGCTTGAACGCATGGTTGATCCAGTCTGTGGCTGTGTCTGCGTATAAAGAAATCTTTATATCGGGCCGCGCCCTTAGCGAGTGCGACGGCGCAAGGCAACGCCGAGTGCGGCGAGCGCAATCGCGAAGAGGAACGGCAGGATGTTGCCGTAGCGCGCGAACAGGGTCGGCGGCGCGGGTGGCGGGAGCCGCGTCTCGATGAAACCGGGCTGTTGGTAGGGCAGGCTGGCTAGGATGCGGCCCTGCGCGTCGATCACCGCGGATATGCCCGTGGGCGTCGAGCGAATCACCGGCATTGCCTCCTCTATCGCGCGCAGCCGCGCCTGTGCGAGATGCTGCGGCGGCCCCCAGCTGCCGAACCAGGCGTCGTTCGAAGGGTTGAAGAGGAAGTCGGGACGGTCGGTGCGATCGACAACTTCGCCCGAAAAAACGATCTCATAGCAAATCTGGAAACCGGCTTTTCCGAAGCCGGGCACATCGAAACTGCGCGGCCCCGGGCCGGGCCAGAAATCGACCGTGCCGGGCACCAGCCGCGTCAGCCCGACCAGCGACAGGATCGGCTTGGCTGGCAGATATTCGCCGTAAGGGACGAGGTGCGCCTTGTCGTAGCGCAGCACCAGCCGCCGCTCGGGCGTAATACCATAGACCGAGTTGCGCGCGCCGATGATCTCGGTTTCGATCCAGTTGCCGGTGCGGGTTTCCTTGAAATGGCGCTTGACCCCGCCGGTCAGCAGCATGTCGCGCGGCCCCATCAACGCCGCGATCTTCGCACGGGCCAGGCGCGCGTCGCTGTCTTGCTCCTCAAGATAATCGGGGATCGCCGCTTCGGGCCAGAAGATCAGGCGGGACTCGCGGCCCGGCTTCCCGGTCAGCGAGGCGAGCTTGGCGAAATTGACCGCGTCGTAGCCGGGCTCGTACTTGTCCTGCTGCCCGATGTTCGGCTGGACGACACGAACAAGGGCTGTGGGCCTGCCAGCCTTTGGAGCGTCCAAACTTCCCGGAACGACATAAAGCAGCGGGCCGATCGCCAGAAACGGGACGGTCGCAATCGGAATGCGTTTGAACGCGAACATCCACAGCCCGCCGCAGCCGGCCACGATCAGGCCAGATAAGCCATATGTCCCGATCCAGCGCGACACATGGCCGACATCGACCAGGACAACCGCGAGCGGGTTCCACGCGAAGCCCGTGAACATCGTCGCGCGCAGCCATTCGGTGACGATCCAGGCGGCGGCGAAGAAGAGGACGAACACGGCAGGCCTCCCCCGCCCCCACCGCCACGCCAGCCCCGCCGCCATCGCCGGATAGACAGCGATATAAAGCGCCAGCGCCACCACCGCGAACCAGCCGAGCCAGACGGGCATGGAGTCTTGGTAACGGAACGAACCCGCGATCCAGTTGAGGCCGATGCAAAAATGGCCGACGCCGAACCAATAGCCGCGTGCGAGCGCGGTCTTGAGGCGCTCGGCGCGCGAAACCAGCATCATCCACGCCGCGAAGGCGGCCAATGTCAGAGGCCACCAGCCGAGCGGCTCGAAACCCAATGCGGACAGGCTGCCAAGCGCCAGCGTGGCGAAGTTCCAGCGATGGCGGGAGAGGAAGCTCACGCGGCGCGCTTTAGCGTGGCTCGTTCAGATTCCAATAAACTCCGTCGTCACCCCGTGCCTGACACGGGGTCCCGCTTATCTGGATGCCGAAGTGTCCAGGTAGCGGGACCCCGCATCGAGTGCGGGGTGACGATATGGGGAGGGGGTGCGGACTAGGCAGCCTCCGCCCGCGCCCGAACTTCTTTGAAACTGTGGCGCACCAGCAATTCGCCATTACGCCATACCGGCACGAGCAGATCGTCGCCCGCAGCAACCGCATCGCGCCGCTTCGCCACCAGCCGCCCGCCTTCGCGCACCACCGCCTGACGCCCGGCTTTGCTGCCCTTGCCCGGATCAGTGGCGGGCGACTTGCTGACATCGTGCCACACCCCCTCTCCATCGCGCATCGCATCGGCTTTCATCGCAAAGCGCAGCGTATCCCGGTTGACGAGCTGAAGCAGCCCGCCGCCCATGCCGAAGGCGATATTGTCGATCGCGAAGCCTTCCGCGACGACGCGATCGACAAGGCGGCCTATGCTCTCGATGTTCATGCCGTCACCCTGGATCACGCGCACGTGCGGATCGAGGACGCGATAGCCCTTGCCGTTCACGCTTCCGCCGAACTTCTCCCACAAG
The DNA here is from genome assembly GCA_965365485.1 of uncultured Aquisediminimonas sp. GTDB lineage: Bacteria > Pseudomonadota > Alphaproteobacteria > Sphingomonadales > Sphingomonadaceae > Aquisediminimonas. The sequence continues at coordinate 25,969 of CBDUBW010000005.1, read as the reverse complement.
GTCCTGAGCGTGCGCACCGGCGTCTCGACCGGATCGCCGCTATCGGGCCGGACGACCAGAGTGCCTTTCCGCCCCAGCACCTTGTCGCGCAGCGATCCGCCCCAAATGCCCGCCACAGCCGCGTCGAGATCGTAGCTGTCGGAGACCACCGCGACGATCCGCCCATCGCCGTCGAAGCTGTCGAGCATGTTTTCATAGGCGGCGGCTTCGCGGTCGCGGCCCCAGCTCGTCATCGTACTGTGCTCGGCGGCAGGGATCGAAAAGCCGGGCATGTCGGTCGCACCATACCAGCGCCGCGCGGCGACGATGCCTTCAAGGCTGTCCGTCCCCGAGAAATTGACGAGATGCGCCATTGCGCCGAGCGCGGCGCTCCCGCCCGAGCTGACCCCGCGCGCGCCGAAATCGTGAAGCTTGAAGGGCAATTGCCCGGCCGGGTCATCCGAGCTTTTCTCCAGCCCGGCGCAGATCACCGCCTTGCACTTCCAGCTGAGCGTCGCGACCGTGGACGGGTACCAGATCGCGCGCAGCATCGCGGTTTCGACGAAGGTGGAGAGCCAGGGCATGCGCGGGTCTGTGTTTTCGACCTCGACCAGCGGCACCCCGCTCGGCACGACTATGCCCTCGGGCAGCGCCCTGATCTCGATCGGCAAGTAGCCGCCATGATCACTGAGAATCGCCTGCCATCCGGCACGGTTGAAGGGCACACCGTGCGGCGTCAGCAGCGCTTCCGCTTCGTCGATATCGGCGCGGGTTACCGGCGTGCCGAGCAGGTCGATCAGGTAGGGCTGCAGGCCGAAGAAGATGAGCCGGTCGCTGAACGGATTGGCGCGCGCCTCGACATAGGCGCTGATCGCCGTCGCTTCGGGCGGATATTGCAGGAAGTGGCTGTGCTTGTAGCTGTCGGTCGCGAGAATGATGTTGGTCATGATGTGAACTCCTCACATTGCAGTTGCGGCGGCCGGGCTCCCCGGCGCGCGGTTCAAAGGTCGGCCATCTGCTCGATGATCGACCAGTGATCTTCGAAGAACATGGTAGGATGGAGGTCGCCGAGCCGGTACCAGCGCGCCGCCGCGGCATCGTCCCCGCCCTTGACGCGGAACAGCTGCCGTCGCTCGGGCAGACGGAAGAGGAAGGCGTGGGTGATGATCCGTCCGCGCAGGCTGCGCATCGGCGCGTCGAACACGCGTGTGCGAGCGTCCTCGATGAAGCTCGCCAGCATCGCGGGCGGGATTTGCCCCTTGGCGTCCGAAATGCCGGTTTCCTCGCGCAGTTCGCGAATTGCCGCATCGCGAATCCGCTCGTTCGGATCGACGAAGCCGCCTGGAAGCGCGAGCAGGCCCTTGCCCGGAAGCTGGCCGCGCTCGACGAGCAGGATATGCCCTGATTGGACGACTACCGCGTCAGCGGTCACAAACGGGCCGCGGCCCCATTGCTTGGGATAGGCCGCGAGATACTCGCTTTCCGCCAGCAATTCGCGAAATTCCTCCTTTAGAGCGAACGCTTCCAGAAACTTGCTCACCCCGGCGGGCAGTATCGTCGTGGCTATTTCGGGTATGCGCTGAAAAAATTTCGCGCGCACATCGGTCGCGTTGTAGGTGCCGTGGCGGCTGTCGATCTGAACATTATCCCATTCGGGAAAAAGTTTGAGATAATAGCTTGTGGCATCCATCCCGTAGCCGGTCAGTGCGATGCTGAAATCGGCGAGGCCTGCATTGCGGTGCCCGCCGCGATTGCCCCTCTCCAACACGATTGCATTGACCCGCCGCTGCACCTCGGTCACCCAGGCCGTGTCCGAATAGAGATGATCGTCCAACGGTTCGACGATCAGCCGGCCTTCCGCCATCTCATAGGCGAAGGCGGAGCGGATCATCGCCTTTCGCTCGTCGAAAGTGAAAGGATTGCGAGGATCGCGCGCGATATTTGCCGAGCCGATAAGGATGATCAGCCTGTCAACCCTGTCGAGGCCGGCGCGGATGACATGTTCATGGCCGGCATGGAGTGGCTGGAAGCGTCCGATAAAGACGCCGAAATCATGTTCTTGCATGTTCGAGGCTCCCTCGATGTTGCGATGTGCGTCCACGAACTCCTCGTGGACGGCTGACGAATGGCATAGCCGATTCGCGGCGGCAAGCTGTGATCGTGGTTACAATCGTCTTGCGCGCTCCGGGGCGATGACGCAGATGTCTGGCGCATGTCAGCCCTACTCTCGTTACTCGCCGCCGCCACGCCGTTCACGCCCGCCCAGACCGAGCAATTGCGCTGCGTCGCCGCGCTCGCGATTGTCGCGCATGAGCAGCAGCGGGGCGCGGAGGAATGGAGCGAGCTGCCCGCGTTGCAGACACGCGGCGGGCGTTTCGCCGAAATCGTCGGGCAACGCATCGTCGCCGCGAGCAAGCACCCTCAGGAGGCGGTGCGCGATGCCATTCTCGGCGAAGTCGCGGCCTTCCAGAAGGCCTATCCGGGTGAGGCGAGCATTCCGGAAGAGACAGTCACCGGCTGCATCGCGCTGATGGACAAGATCGCTCCGCCCGCGCCGCCGCCGACGCTGCTGCGTTGCACCGCCCTGCTCAGCCTGGCGCAGCAGGAAATGCAACGCCGTGAAGGCATGTCGCCGGTGACCAGCAAGCTCGCGGTCTATGCCGCGCTGATCGACGATCAGGCGCGCAAGCAGTTGCTCGCCGAAGGCAAGACGCGTAATGAAAGCGACATCGCGATCGGGCTGGAACGCGAAGCTTTGCTGGCCGAAACCGCGACGCGTCAGAAGGCGGGCGAAGATGCTGAGCAGGATTTCGAAGCCTGTTTCGCGCTCGCCCAGCCGCCCAAGGAACCGCACTCAACCAAGCAGCATTGATGGCGACGCTGCGGCCCTTCCACCTTGCCTTTCCGGTCGACGACTTAGACGCGGCGCGCGGGTTCTACGCCGGCGTGCTCGGTTGCGCGGAGGGGCGGAGCAGCGGCGAATGGATCGACTTCGATCTCTACGGCCACCAGATCGTCGCGCATCTCGCGCCGCGTGCCGCCGAAGCCAGCAACCCGGTCGACGGCCATGAGGTGCCGGTGCCGCATTTCGGCGTCGTGCTGACGATGCCGCAATGGCGCGATCTTGCCGCGCGGGTCGAGGCGGCGGGGATCGGCTTCGGAGTCGCTCCGCATATCCGCTTCAAGGGGCGGCCCGGCGAGCAGGCGACGATGTTCTTCCGCGATCCCAGCGGCAACGCCCTCGAATTCAAGGCCTTCGCCGACGACGCGATGCTATTTGCTCGCGATTGACCGGCCGGCCGCCGCAGTCACCCGCCAGATCGTATTTCCCGAATCGTCCGCGACGAGCAACGCCCCGCGCTTGTCGACGATCACCCCTGCCGGCCGCCCCTGCGCATCGCCATCCTTGGTGAGGAAGCCTGTCAGCACATCGATGGGCTTGGCCCCGGCGAGCGGGAAGCCGCGATCGTTGAAGGGCACGTAGATAACCTTGTAACCCGATGGCGGCGAGCGGTTCCATGAGCCGTGCAGACCGATGAACGCCCCATTGGCGAAGCGCGGGCCGAGATTGGCACCTTGCGAGAAAGCCAGACCCAGCGCCGCGACGTGTGGCCCGAGCGCATAATCGGGCTGCCGCGTATATTGCAGCAGATCAGGCCGCGTCTGATCGACGCGCTGATCCTCATTCTTGCCCCAGTAGGTGTAGGGCCAGCCATAGAAGGTGCCGAAATCGACCGCGGTCAGATAATCGGGCGGGCCGTCGGAACCGAGCATGTCGCGCTCGTTGACCGTCGCCCACAGCGTCTGCGACTGTGGATGGAACGCCATGCCGTTGGGATTGCGAAGCCCATAGCCGTAGATGGTGTGGCGGCCGGTCGCGAGATTGAGCTCCTTGATCTGCGCGCGATCCTTTTCGCTCTCCATCCCATTCTCGCCGATATTGCTGTTCGAGCCGATCGAGATGTAGAGTTTCTTGCCATCGGCCGAGGCCACGACGTTGCGCGCCCAGTGATTGTTTGGAAGCTGCGCGGGCAAACTCATTATTTTGCGGCCCTTCGCGGCGATCTTGGTATCGCCTTCCTTGTAGGGGAATTCGAGCAGCGCATCGGTGTTGGCGACGAACAGCCGTTCCCCCACCAACACCATCCCGAACGGGGAATTGAGCCCGCTCAGCAGCACCGAACGCATTTCCGCCTTGCCGTCGCCATCGGCGTCGCGAAGCAAGGTGATGCGATTGGCGGAAGCAGCGGAGCCGGTCGAGCGGGTCATCACCCAGCGGGTGATGCGATCGCCCAGGCTGGTCGCTTCGCGCGCGGGCTTGCCGCTTTCGGCGACGAGGACATCGCCATTGGGCAATTCGTAAAGCCAGCGCGGATGCGCGAGCCCCGCCGCGAATGGTTGCACCGCGAGGCCCTTGGCGGGGTCCGGCATGGCGCCGTTCTGCCAGCCGACAATCTTGGCGATGCTGACCGAAGGAACGCTTTCGGGCCGAACCTTTGTGAGCTTGGGGTTCGCCCCCTGCACATCAGCGACCTCGAGCCGTGCCTTATCGGGCGTGAACAGATACCAGCCGCCCAGGATAGCGGCGACGATGGCGATGATGATCAGGTTGCGGACATGTTTGCGGCGGCTCATCCGGCGTCCTCGCTCTCGGGTTCAGGGTGCTGGCGAACCGGCGGATGGAGGCGCAGCCGCGTAGCGCGGCGAGCGTCGCCTTCGGTCACTTCGATCCGCCAGCCGCTATGATGGGCATGGATTTCGCCCGGCTGCGGGACATGGCCCGCGAGCACGAAGGCGAGTCCGCCCAAAGTATCGACATCCTCCTCGACCTCGGCGAGCCTGGCATCAACCTGTTCGGCCACATCTTCGAGTTCGGCGCGGGCATCGGCATCCCAGACACCATGCTCCAGAGGAACGAGCATCGGCGGCGCTTCGTCGTCGGTCTCATCCTCGATATCGCCGACGATCTCCTCGACCAGGTCCTCGATCGTAACCAATCCCTCGGTGCCCGAATATTCGTCGATCACGATGGCGAGATGGACACGCTTGGCGCGCATCTCCGCAAGCAGATCGAGCACACCCATCGATTGGGGGACGTAGAGCGGCTGACGGATCAGCGCGCCGATCGTATCGGGATACGGCGCGCCCGCAGCCAAGGTCGCGAACACGTCCTTGATGTGAACCATGCCCGTCACTTCGTCGAGGCTGTTGCGATAAACCGGCAGTCGGCTGTGCGGCGCCTCGGCGATTGTCGAAATAAGTTCGGCGAAGCTCGCATTCTCCGAAACGGCTACGATGTCGGCGCGTGGTACCCCGACATCATCGACGGTGCGCTCCCCGAAATGGAGAACCTTGCGCAACATGTCGCGCTCGGCCGCGCTGAGATCGCCATTATCGGACGCGGAGTCGCCCTCATGTTCCTCGATCGCCTCGGCAATCTGCTCGCGCAGCGTGCCTTCGCGCTCGCCAAAGAGAAAGTCGCGCAGCATTCGCCAAGTCCCGCTGCCGGGTCGCTCGTCAGCCATGCGGTGGCTCAATCCTCGATATAGGGGTCTTGCAACCCGAGCGCCGCCATTGCGCGGCGTTCACGGCTTTCCATGTCATTGGCAGCGTCATCGTCGCCATGATCATAGCCCAAAAGGTGGAGCATGCCATGCACAATCAGATGCGCGGCATGATCGGCAAGCGCGACGCGCTTCTCTTTCGCCTCGCGCGCGCAGACACCGTGAGCGAGGACGATGTCACCCAAAAGGATTTCGGGAAGCGTGTCGGAATTAAGAGCTTCGACCTCTTTCGGCGATAGCATCGGAAAGGAAAGAACGTTCGTCGGCACGTCCTTTCCCCGGTAGCCGTGGTTCAGCGCGCGCACCTCATCGTCCGAGGTCAGCCTGATCGCAACTTCGCCGCGGTTTGCGGATCTCTCCAACAACGCCGATTGCGATTGCCTGACCGCCGCGATGACGGCTCGTGATCCCAAATCCTGCCAGTCAGCGGCCGGCCACACCGGCTCCACCTCGACCTCGGTTTGGATCAAGCCTCGGCCTTGAGCGTCTGCGCCTTCTCCAGCCGCTCCGCGACTTGGTTCCAATCGATCAAGTGATCGAGGAACGCGGCGATGAAATCGGGCCGTTTGTTGCGGTAATCGATATAGTAGGCATGCTCCCACAGATCGCATGTGGTGAGCGCGATCTTGCCGTGCGCGAGCGGAAGATCGGCATCATGCGTGGTGATGATGTCCAGCCGGTCGTTATCGAAGACAAGCCAGGCCCAGCCCGAGCCAAAATGGTTTACCCCTTGATCCGCGAAACCCTTCGCGAACGCATCGAAGCCGCCAAGATCGCGGTCGATCATTTCGGCAATCTTGCCGCTTGGCTTGCCGCCGCCGCCAGGCGTCATCGAATGCCAGAAGAATGTGTGATTCCAGGTCTGCGCGGCGTTATTGAATATCTTCTTCTGCGTGGCGTCATCCTTGCCACTGACCGCGAGGACGACCTCTTCCAAAGTCTTGCTCTCAAGCTCAGTGCCTTCGACGAAGCCGTTGAGCTTGTCGACATAGGCCTTGTGATGTTTGCCGTGGTGGAAATCTAGCGTTTCCGCCGACATGTGGGGCGCAAGAGCGTCCTTGGGGTAGGGAAGTGGGGGGAGTTCGAACATGAATTGTCACCTGCTGCTTGATTTGAATCGGTAACGGGCCGTCACGCTGGCGGTTCCGCCTATTCGATCAGCTTTTGCCTTCATAGGCCTCGACGATGCGGCCGACGACGGGGTGGCGGACGACATCGCCTATGCCAAAACGCACCATCGCGATTCCCTCGACCCCTTCGAGCTTAGCGACGCCGTCGTTGAGGCCGGACGTCTGGCCCGCGGGGAGATCGGTCTGGTTGGGATCGCCGCACACGACCATGCGGCTGCCCTCACCGAAGCGCGTAAGGAACATTTTCATCTGCGCCGGGGACGTGTTCTGGGCTTCGTCGAGGATGATAAAGCTCGCCGCCAGCGTACGCCCACGCATGAAAGCGATCGGCGCAATCTCGATCTCACCGCTGGCGATACGGCGCTCAACCTGCTCGGCGGGGAGGCAATCGTAAAGCGCGTCGTACAGGGGGCGAAGATAGGGATCGACCTTTTCCTTCATGTCGCCCGGCAAGAAGCCGATTTTCTCCCCCGCCTCGACTGCGGGCCGCGAGAGAATCAGCCGGTCGACGCTTCCTGTGATCAGCTGCGAAACCGCCTGCGCGACCGCGAGATAGGTCTTGCCCGTCCCCGCCGGGCCCAATGCGAAGATGATGTCGTTGCGCAGCAGCGCTTCCATATAGGCGATCTGGGTCGCCGAGCGCGGGACGATCGTCTTCTTGCGAGTCCGGATCATGATCGGCGGGCGATCATGCTCATCTTTGATGATGCCTTCGAGCGTGGGTTCGAACGCCATGCCGATCAACGCCGAGACCGCGCCGCTATCGATATCCTGTCCCTTGGCGATGCGGTTGTAGAGCCCGGTCAACACGTCACGCGCGCGACCGATCGCCTCGGCTTCGCCCTCGATCTGAATGCGATTGCCGCGCGCGGCGATATAGACGCCGAACCTGTTCTCGATCGCGACGAGGTTCTGGTCGAACTCTCCGAATAGCCGCCCCAGCAGCTGCGGCTTGTCGAATTGGACCTCAAGCCGGGCAGGCTCTCCAATGCGGGCGGGCGTGGGTTTACGCGACATGCATTTCCTTCTGCATCAAGGCTCCCTGCAGACTATTGGGTCCGGCGGATATCAACTCAACGTCAATCATGTCGCCAATGTTGCAACCGCCCGCAAGGATGTGCACCGATTGCAGCCACGGCGTCTTGCCGATCAGTTGGCCCTCGTGTCGCCCCCTGCGTTCGAGCAGGATTTCGCAACGGCTTCCAACACTGGCGGCGTTGAACGCTGTTTGCTGGGTGTTGAGCAGCGCCTGCAGCCGTTGAAGCCGCTCATCCATTACCTCAGGCGCGATCTGATCCGCCATTGTCGCGGCGGGGGTGCCGGGGCGGGGTGAATATTTGAACGAATAGGCCTGGGCGTAGCCGACGCGTCCGATCAGCGCCAATGTCGCCTCGAAATCGGCCTCGCTCTCGTCGGGAAAGCCGACGATGAAATCGCCCGAGACCGCGATATCGGGGCGCACCGTGCGGACGCGGTCGATCACCGCTTCGTATGATGCGGCGTTGTGGCTGCGGTTCATAGCCTTGAGGATGCGGTCGCTGCCCGACTGCACCGGCAGATGCAGGAACGGCATCAGACTTGCGACGTCGCCGTGCGCTTCAATCAGATCGTCGCTCATGTCGTTGGGATGACTGGTCGTATAGCGGATGCGCGCCAGCCCCGGCAGGCGATCGAGCGCGCGGATGAGGCTTCCAAGCCCGCGTCCGCCATCCTCCCAAGCATTGACATTCTGGCCGACGAGCGTGATTTCCTTGGCGCCGCCGTCGATCAGCGCGCGCGCCTCGTCCATGATCGCATCGAAGCCGCGGCTGATCTCCGCGCCCCGCGTGTAAGGCACGACGCAGTAAGTGCAGAATTTGTCGCAGCCTTCCTGCACCGTGAGGAAGGCCGATGCGCCTGTCTTGCGCCGCGTGGGAAGCACGCCGAATTTTTCGAGCCCCGGAAGATCGAGATCGAGCGCGCGCAACCCGCTCGCGGCGCGACCGATCAATTCGGGCAGTTTGTGATAGGCCTGCGGGCCGACGACGATATCGACGTCGCGCGCGCGCCGCGGGATTTCGGCACCTTCTGCCTGCGCGACGCACCCCGCGACCGCGATCATCGGGCGCGATCCATCCTCGCGTCGCAATCGTCCGATGTCCGAATAAACCTTTTCCGCCGCCTTTTCGCGAATGTGGCAGGTGTTGAGCACGACGAGATCGGCCTCGCCTTCGCTCGTCGCGCGCAGTCCTTCGCCGTCGAGCAGCTCGGCCATGCGCTCACCGTCATAGACGTTCATCTGGCAGCCGAACGATTTGACGTGAAAGCTTTGGGGGGCGGGACGGCTCATCGCCGCGCCCATAGCGCCCCCGCAAGACAAATTCGAGCCGCTTGCCGAGATTATCGCGACATCCTAGCGTTCATCGATCCAGGGAGGATTAGCCATGGGTGTTTCCGCGCTGCCGCCACCGCGCCGTATCGTCACCGCGATCGACGCCGACGGCCGATCCTATCTTGCCGAGGACGGGCCAAGCCCGGCAGGCTTCGCGCTCCCCGAGGCGGCGTTCCGCAGCGACAATCTCTGGCGCACCGCCGCCGCGCCGAGTTCCGTTACCGCCGAGGACGATATCGTCGCGCATCGCGGCGTCTGCCCGCCAAGGGGCGGGACCGTGCTGCGCGTGATCGATTTCCCGCCGCCGAGCGGGACGCGCGAGGAGATGGCGGCGCTGGCCAAAGGCGTATTCGAACAGCTCTATCCCGACGCCCGCCATCAGCCGTCCGAGCGTAGCCCCGGGATGCACGAGACCGACACGATCGACTATGCGATCGTACTCAGCGGCGAGATCTGGGCGATCATGGACGAGGACGAAACGCTGATGCGCGCGGGCGACATCTTGATCCAACGCGGCACCAATCACGCCTGGGAGAATCGCAGCGACGCCGTCGCGCGGATGGCTTTCGTTCTGATCGACGGGACGCGGTAGCGGCTAGATTCCAAGAGCGGCGGCTATATCGTCGCGACTACGCGCCGATATCGCTTTGCGATCGGCGAATATATCTTCGCGGATCGGCGGCATGAAGTGCAGCTTTACCGCTAGCCGTTGCCGTCGCGACATGAGCCGCAAGGCGTTGTCGCCCACGCTCTCGTCGCCGATCCACGCGATTTCCGGGGCTGCCGGTCCGTAATCGATCGCGACGGGCTGGATCGCGATGCCCGGCGGCGGCGGGGCGACAGCGGCGAGCAGCGATGAGCGGAAGGTCAGCAGTTCGCGACCATTGCCCGTCGTTCCTTCGGGAAAGAGCGTCAGCGGCTGGCCCGTCAGCAGCGCGGCCTGGACCATCGCCGCCTGCGCCCCCGCGTTTCGGCGTTGCTCTCGCGTGACATAGACCGAATTGTTGAAGGTCGCCATCCAGCCGAGCACCGGCCAATCGGCCATATCCGCCTTGGCGACGAAGGCGCTGCCCGTCTTCCCGCCAAGCACGGCGATGTCGAGCCAGCTGACGTGATTCGCGATGTAAAGCACGTTCCCGGTCAGCCGCTCGCCCTTGACGGTGACATCGGCTCCTGAAGCCTTGCCGGCGAACTGAAGAAAGCGCCGGGGCCAGGGCGAGCACGGTCGCAGCGCGCGCCACACGCCGTGCAAGATTATGCAAATGACGAAAACAACACCGATCGCGCCAAGGCGCGCATAGGCTCGCGGATGAACGCGCTCAGAGGTTGCGATCGACCGCCACCCCGTACAGTTCCATGCGGTGATCGACCAAGCGGAAGCCAAGCTTTTCGGCGATCTGCTTTTGCAGTGCCTCGAGCTCGGGATCGACGAATTCGATCACCCGCCCCGTTTCGACATCGATCAGGTGATCGTGATGCGCCTCGGGAGCGGCCTCGTAGCGCGAGCGCCCGTCGCCGAAATCGTGCCGATCGAGGATCCCGGCCTCTTCGAACAGTCTAACCGTGCGATAGACCGTCGCGATCGAAATGCCCGGATCGATCGCCGACGCACGCGCGTGGAGCGCCTCGACATCGGGATGATCGTCAGCCTCCGAGAGAACGCGCGCGATCACCCGGCGTTGCTCGGTAATGCGCAGTCCCTTTTCATGGCACAGCGCTTCGACGTCGATCATCCTAGCCATGCGTCAGTATTTAGAACAACGTCCGAGCAAATCAATCGCCGGGGTGCCCATCTATTTCTTGCGCGGCCCCGGCTTGCGACCGAGGCCGATCTTCTTGGCAAGAGTGCGGCGCTGCTCGGCATAATTGGGCGCGACCATCGGATAGTCGGCGGGCAGATTCCACTTCGCCCGATACTCATCCGGGGTGATACCGTAGTGCGTCATCAAATGGCGCTTGAGCATTTTCAATTTTTTGCCGTCATCAAGACAGACGATATAATCAGGCTTGACCGAAGCACGAACCGAGACCGCGGGTTGCAGCTTCACCTCCGGTTCCGGCTCGGCCGCACTGCCGCCTAGCGCGGACAAGGCGCTGTGCACATTCGCAATCAATACCGGGAGATCGTTGACTGCCACCGAGTTGTTGCTCACGTGCGCGGCTACGATATCGGCAGTTAGGGTAATGAAGGTTTCTTGAAGTTCGTTAGTCTCGGCCATGTCTCGCTACTTTCCGTCTGCTTTCTTATTTGCGCCGGTTTCGACGTCTCGCGACTGTAGCGCCTATATCGGCTAGCGCCATAACCAGCAACGTTAATTGCAACTATATTACAAATTCAAGGACAAGGTAACGGCATTTATGTAAATTCCCGACACACCGCGGTAGTAATTCTTTCTGAAACCAGATTGAACGAAATTGAGATGCTCATAAAAAGCGCGGGCTGGGTTGTTTTCGCGCACTTCTAGGAACAGCTTGCGCACTTGCCGCAAACGGAGTCCTCCAACTAACTCTTCGATGATCGACCGACCAACGCCCCGTCTGCTAAAGTTTGGAGAGACCGCGAGCAACAGCAATTCGGTCTCGTCCAGCACCGTACGGGCGAGCGCGAAGCCAGCCACCTCACCGCCAGACCGCGCGACGATCAATTGCGTGCCCGGAATCGCCAACGCTCCAGCGCACTGGGCCGCCGACCAGGCTTCGCCATGCGCCGGATCGAACGCCGTGTTCATGACGCGCATCACGTCGGCTAGGTCGCCGACATCGCCAATTTGGACGGCTAAAGCCGCAGTCATGCGGCCAGCATCGGCTTTGCGTCCGCGCCGCGCCCGTAGATCGGCGTTGGGGGCAGTGCACCGTCGCGCCGGAACACCGTTTGCAGGTACCGCGCCGATGGCTGTGTGTCACGCGCCTCACCAAATCCACGGGCCGCGACCAGCAATGCTGCACCGCTGCCGACGACAAGTTGGTGAACGTGGCGTTTCCCGGCGTCGCACGGCGGCACCGAGGCGAGCGGCCCATCGGCCAGACCCTGTGAATAGTCCTGAACGAACAGTTCGCCATGCCCAGCCGAGACGGCGACGGTCACGCTGCCTTCACAAAATTGTGCCGCGATCAAGGCCAGCGAGGATGCGCCCGCAATTTCGCTGCCCCAGCCTAGCGCCAATCCTCGCGCCGCGGCGATGCCGACGCGAACTCCGGTAAAGCTGCCAGGACCGCAACCGACCAAGATCCGCTCCGCTCGTCCGCCGCCAGGCAATTTCGCGATCCATGGAATGAGGCGCTCGGCATGGCCGCGCCCGACTAATTCTTCGCGCACCGCGACGACTTCATCCCCATCGAACAGCGCAATCGAGCAGTTTGGCCCCGAAGTTTCGATCGCCAGCGTGCGCATTCAGACGACGGTGTTGAAGCGCTCGAAGCTCGGACGCGGAGAGCGTTCGAAGATCGTTGCCGGATCGCCATAACCCAGCGTCGAAATGAAATTCGACTTGATTTTGGTGCCAGCGAAAAAGGCGGCATCGACCGCGTCATTATCGAACCCCGACATCGGCCCGGTGTCGAGCCCGACAGCGCGCGCCGCGAGCAGGAAGTAGGCGCCCTGCATCGAAGAATTGCGGAACGCCGCAGACTCTATCAGAGCGTCGTTACCGACGAACCAGCTTCGCGCATCGGTGTGCGGAAAAAGTTCGGGCAAATGCTCGTGAAACTCCATGTCCATGCCGATGATGACGGTCACCGGCGCCTTTAATATCTTGTCGCGATTGCCTTCCGAAGACAGCGCGGCGAGCTTTGCCTTGGCGTCGTCGCTTTCGCACCAGACCAAGCGCGCCGGAAGCATATTGGCCGAGGTCGGGCCGTATTTCATCAACTCCCAGATCGCGGTCATCTGATTGCGCGTGACCGGCGTGTTGTGATAGCCGTTATAGGTCCGCGCCTTGCGGAACAGCTGGTCGAGCGCCGCATCGTTGAGCGGTTGATTCATGATCGCTTCCTTGGCTGTCAGGCGGCGAGGACTTCAGAAACCTCGGGAACGTAATGTTTGAGCAGCGATTCGATTCCGTGCTTCAGCGTTGCGCTCGATGACGGGCAGCCCGAGCAGGCGCCCTGCATCTGCAGATAGACGCGCCCCTCCTTGTAACCGCGATAGACGATGTCACCGCCATCGTTGGCGACAGCAGGCCGAATGCGCGTCTCGATCAAATCCTTGATCTGGTCGATGATGTCTTCGTCGGCGGGATCATCATCGACCACGAAATCGGGCGGTACCGAAAAGTTCGCGCTCGCAGGCTTGAACAGCGGCATTTGTGCCGCGAAATGATCGAGCAACAGCGTTAGCACGTCCGGCTTGAGCTCGGACCAGTTGACCCCCGGCGCAGCGGTAACCGAGATGAAGTCGCGGCCGAAAAAGACGCCGGTCACATCGCCCAGCGCGAACAGCGCCTCCGCGAGCGGCGAAGCCTCGGCTTCTTCGGGCGTCGCGAAATCGCGCGTCCCTGACTCCATCACCGCACGGCCGGGAAGGAATTTGAGCGTCGCCGGATTTGGCGTGGTTTCGGTCTCGATCAGCATGGCGGTCATGTGGGGCATCGCGGGGCGTCAATCAAGACGCGCTCAACTCATCGCAGCAGAGGAATCGTTCGTCGCGCCGGGGATAGGCGCGCCGAGGCGAGCGGTTAGGCGGCGGACAATGTCCCGTTCCGCCGCATGGCCGCTGCTTCTCGCCTCAATCATCACCAGCGCCTGCGTCGGCGCTCCGTCTGCGGCTCCGCCCGCGCGGGCCGTACCGGTGCCCCCGCGGCCGACCGCGCCGCCGCCGCGGCCAGCGCCGCCGCCCGAACCCGCGATCAGCCGCGCCGCCCCCGCCGCGCCAGACGCCACCGTCGAGGGCATCCGCGCGCTGTGGGCGGCCTATCCCGATCGCGCCGGCATCGCCGTCATTCGCGATGACCAGAATTGGAGCATTTCGCATCGCGGCGGAGAGCCGATGCCGCAACAAAGCGTGTCGAAGCTGTGGGTGGCGATCACGCTGATGCAATATGTCGACGAAGGGCGGCTGAAGCTGTCCGACCCCGTTACCATCCGCGCTGGCGATCTTACCGTTTTCAGCCGCGCCGCCGAGGCGATGATCGGCACTAATGGCTGGCAGACCACGCTCGGCAATTTGCTCGAACGCGCGCTGACCAAGAGTGATAACACCGCCAACGATGTCCTGCTCAACAAGGTTGGGGGACCAGCGGCGGTGCGCGCGATGATCATGAACAAGGAGCTTGGCGCGATCGGCTTCGGCGGTGGCGAGCATCTGTTGCAGGCAGGAACGGCAGGGCTCGCCTGGCGCGAGGAATATCGCCGCGGCCAATCCTTCCAGGCGGCCCGAGCGTTGCTCCCCGAGGCGACCAGGCGCGCGGCGATGGACCGCTACGTCACCGACCCGCCCGACGGTGCCGCACCGATCGCGATTGCGCGGGCGCTGCTGCGGCTGGCACGCGGAGAATTGCTGTCGCCCGAATCGACCCGGCGAATCCTGCGGCTGATGACCGACTCGCAGACCGGCAAGCTGCGGCTGCGCGGTGGTGTTCCCGCAGGATGGACGCTCGCGCACAAGACTGGCACCGGTCAGGACCTGCGCGGGAGGACGGCGGGCTATAACGACGTCGGGATCATGACCGCGCCCGACGGCACGCGCTATGCCGTGGTGGTGATGATCGCGGATACGCGGCAACCCATATTCGCGCGCCAGCAATTGATGCAGGGCGTGACACGGACGGTGGCGGCGAACCACACTCGCTAAGCTGCCGCCCGCTTGCTAAGCGCGCGCGATGGCCGAACAGAAGCATCTCTACCTCGTCGACGGCTCGGGTTACATCTTCCGCGCCTATCATCGCCTGCCGCCGCTGACCAACAAGCGTGGCGAACCCGTGGGCGCGGTCTATGGCTATACGACGATGCTGTGGAAGCTCGCCGACGCGCTCCACAAGGCCGATGGCCCTACGCACCTGGCGGTGATCCTGGATGCCTCTCCTTCCTCGTTCCGCAATGATCTTTACGACCAGTATAAGGCGCACCGCCCGCCGCCGCCCGAGGATTTGGTCCCGCAATTTCCGATGATCCGCGACGCGACCTGCGCATTCTCGCTGCCGTGCATCGAAGAAGAGGGGCTGGAGGCCGACGACCTCATCGCCTGCTACACCCAGGCCGCGACCGCGCTCGGCTGGAAGGTTACGATCGTCTCGAGCGACAAGGACCTGATGCAACTTATCGTCGAGGGCAAGGTGGACATGCTCGATACGATGAAGAATGAGCGGCTCGGCCCGCACGCGGTGGTCGAGAAATTCGGGGTCGGCCCCGAAAAGCTCGGCGAAGTGCTCGCGCTGATGGGCGACAGCGTCGACAACGTCCCCGGCGTGCCCGGCATCGGACCCAAGACTGCATCCAAGCTGATCCAGGAGTTCGGCGATGTCGAGGCAGTGCTTGCGGCGGCGCCAGACATGAAACCGTCGAAGATGCGCGACAATCTCATCGAACATGCCGCCAATGCCCGGATGAGCCGGCAGCTGGTCGAGCTCAAATGCGATGCGCCGCTGCCGCGCCCGCTCGATGAGCTCAAGTTGACGGGCATTCCTGAAGACCCGCTGCGCGCCTTTCTCGAGGATCACGGTTTCCTCTCACTGCTCAAGCGATTGGGCGGATCAATGCCGACCGATCGCGCCTCGGCCAATCTGATCGCGCAGAAAGCGCGCACCGCGAGCGATACGGCCGAACCTTGGAAGCTTGGCGAACAGAGCTTCGATCTTTCGAAATATGAGTGTGTCCAGACCGTCGAAGCGCTCGAAGCATGGATCGCGGCGAGCTACGAAGCGGGCAGCATCGCCATCGATACCGAGACCGACGGGATCGATTCGATGGGCGCGGGGCTGGTCGGCGTCAGCATCGCGACGGGCTGCAACCGCGCCTGCTATATCCCGCTGCGCCACGGCGGTGACGACCTGCTTTCGGAGGTGCCCGAGCAGGTGCCGTTCGAGACCGCGCTTGCGATGCTGAAGCCGCTATTCGAGAATCAGGGTGTCCTCAAGATCGGCCACAATCTTAAATATGATCTCAACGTGCTGGCGCGCCACGACATCCACATCGCGCCGATCGACGATACGCTGGTGATGAGTTTCGATCTCGATGCCGGCAGGCACGGTCACGGTATGGACGAGCTCGCGCTCACTCATTTCGGCCACAAATGCATCAGCTTCAAGGAACTGTGCGGAACGGGCAAGAAGCAGTGTACCTTCGACAAGATCGCATTGCCTGACGCGACGCGTTACGCGGCCGAGGATGCCGACGTCACCTATCGGCTGTGGTGCGCGCTAAAACCCCGCCTGCCGCGCGAGGGGGCCACGCGCGTGTATCACCGCGTCGACCGCCCGCTCATCCCCGCTCTCGCGGCGATGGAGCGCGAGGGGATCAAGGTCGATCGCGATGTGCTGGCCGCGATGTCGAAGGAGTTCGGTGAAGGCTGTGCGAGCCTTGAAGCCGAAGTGCATGGGCTGGCCGGTCAGACTTTCACCCTGGGCAGTCCCAAGCAACTGGGGGACATTTTGTTCGGCAAGATGGGGCTGCAAGGCGGCAAGAAGGGCAAGTCCGGTGAGTATTCAACCGACGTCAACGTACTCGAAAAGCTTGCTGGCGAAGGCGCGGAGATCGCGCGCAAGGTGCTCGATTGGCGTCAATTGTCGAAGCTGCGATCGACCTATACCGACGCGCTTCAACAGCAGATCAATCCGCAGACGGGCCGCGTTCACACCTGCTACAGCCTATCGGGCGCGCAAACCGGGCGGCTGTCATCGACCGACCCCAACCTGCAGAACATCCCGATCCGCACCGAAGTCGGACGGCGCATCCGCGAAGCCTTTGTGGCAGAGCCGGGGAATGCCCTGCTCTCCGCCGACTACAGCCAGATCGAGCTGCGGCTGGCAGCACACATGGCGGACGTCCCCGCGTTGAAAGAAGCCTTCGCCAACGGCGACGACATCCACAGCCTGACCGCCGAACAGGTCTTCGGCGAAGTCAACCGCGACACACGCGGCCGCGCCAAGACGATAAACTTCTCGATCCTCTACGGCATCTCGCGCTGGGGCCTTGCCCAGCGCATGGGCATCAAGCCCGACGAAGCGCAGGATATGATCGACCGCTATTTCGAGCGCTTCCCCGGCATCAATCACTATATCTCATCGACGCTGCAGGCCGCGCGCGAGAATGGGTTCACCGAGACGCTGTTCGGGCGCAAGACGCACTTCACGCGCATCAAATCGCCCAACCCCACCGAACGCGCGGGCAGCGAGCGCGCCGCGATCAACGCGCCGATTCAGGGAACGAGTGCAGACATCATCAAGCGTGCGATGGTGCGGATGGGCCCGGCGCTCCAGGACGCGGGGCTGCCTAAGGTAAAAATGCTGCTTCAGGTTCACGACGAGCTTGTCTTCGAACTCCCTGAAGGCGACGTCGCCGCCGCCAAGCCGGTCATCGAACGTGTCATGGCCGAGGCCGCCGAGCCGCAGGTCAAGCTCGACGTGCCACTGGGGGTCGAGATCGGCACGGGCCATAGCTGGGGCAGCGCGCATTGACCGTTTTGCCGCCGCCAGCAGGCGACGATATCGAAGCCCTCGCCAAGGGCGGGCGCACCAATGTCGGCGGGTTTCTGATCCGGCTGGTCGCGCGCATTCCCTTCCTGCTGATCGCGGGCCAGTGGTATGGGCCCGCGGCGCTGGGACGGCTGGCTTTCGCGATCGTCGTGATCGAATTCTCGGCGCAATTGGCGACGCTTGGCCTCAAGCGCGGGCTAGCGCTTCACATCTCGGGCGAACGCGGCGACACCGGGATCTGGGACGCGCTTTGCCTGGTCGGCATCGCCGCGCTGCTGCCGATGGCACTGCTGATGGCCGTGCCGGAAATCATGTTTCCGAATTCGGAAGTTCATGGCTTCGAATATTTCCTGCCGCTGATCGTGCCGGCGCTGGCGCTGGTCGAGATCATGCTCGCGGCACTGGCCTATCGCTACAACGTCGCGGCGACAGTTCGCGCGCGCGCGATCGTCGAGCCTTGGACGATCAGCATCGCCGCCTTCGCCTGGTCATGGATATCGCTGCGCGACGGGCTGCTGATTGCCTATGCGCTGTCGATGGGTGCCGCCCTGATCGCATCGGCAATCCCGTTCTTCAGGAGCTATGGGCTGCCGCGCGGCTGGCGGCCCGATCGCGTCACCTTGGCGCAGTTGATGCGTCGCAACCTGCCGTTGGTCGCCGCCGACGCCGCCGAATGGGGATCGCGTCGTCTCGATCTCGCAATCCTCGGCCTGTTCGTGTCGCCAGCGACAGTCGGCATCTACTATGTTGCCCAGCAGATCGCGAGCCTGCCGCAGAAACTCAAGACGAGCTTCGACCCCATCCTCGGCCCCGCAATCACCAAGAAGATCGCCGAGAACGACCTTCCCGGCATCGCCCGGCAGATCAGCCAGGTCGGCTTCTGGATATTGGCGGCGCAGGCAGGCGCCGCCCTCGCGCTCGGGATTCCAGGTGAAGCGCTGATGGACCTGATCGGCAAGGGGCGCACCTTCGTCGGCGGCCAAGGCGCGTTGTCATTGCTGCTGCTTGCCGAAGTGCTGGCCTCACTCGCGGTCGTCAGCGAGGCGGCTCTTGTTTACACCGCGCGGCATCGGAATTTCCTGCTCTCGATCGGCATGATCGCGCTCCAGGTGTCGCTAAGCTTCATGCTGATCGGGCTGGCACGGCGCTTGAACATGAACGAGGCCTACCAGGCGGCCGCCGTCGCGCTTGCTCTCGCGATTTCGCTCGGCGTCGCTTCGATCGCCAAAGCGCAGCTCGCGACCCGAGTGCTCGGTGCGCCGGTGGGCATATGGCGCTGGTCGATCTTCGGCGCCGCAATCCCCGCCGCCGCGATCGGCAGTCTGGTCTGGGTGCTGCCCGCCTTCTGGCAACCCTTTATCGGTTTCTTCGGCATCCTCGCAATTTTCTTCACGATCATCTGGAAGCGCGGCTTTTCGACAGAGGATCGCAGGCTTTTCCGAAAGGCCCAAAGTTGACCGGCCGCGCCGCGCCGCATTAGGTTGCACCATGTCCACCACCTTCACAATCGACACTTCGACGTCGCGGGCCAATCCCACGCCCGCGCCGATGAAGCGGCTGACCGTGCCCGCGATTCGCGCGCGCAAAGGCGAGAAGCCGCTGGTGATGCTGACCGCATACACCGTTCGCATGGCGCAACTGCTCGATCCGCATTGCGACATGTTGCTTGTCGGCGATTCACTCGGCCAAGTTATCTATGGCCTGCCCTCTACCGTCCCCGTCACGCTCGAAATGATGTGCGCGCACGGCGCGGCGGTGGTGCGCGGCAGCTATCATTCGCTCGTCATCGTCGACATGCCCTTCGGCAGCTACGAGGCGTCCCCGGAACAGGCATTTGCAAGCGCCGCGCGGGTGATGAAGGAAACCGGGTGCGCCGCGATCAAGCTCGAAGGCGGCGAGGCGATGGCGCCAACCATCGCCTTCCTCTCGCAACGCGGGATCCCGGTGATGGCGCATGTCGGGCTCACGCCTCAGGCGGTCAACATGCTTGGCGGCTATGGAGCGCGCGGCCGGAGCGACGCCGAGGAAGCCAAGATCATGGCCGATGCCAAAGCAGTCGATGAAGCGGGCGCGTTCGCGCTGGTCGTCGAAGGCGTAGTCGAGCCGATCGCGGTCGCGGTCACCCAAGCCGTCGCCTGCCCGACGATCGGCATCGGCGCCTCGGCGCAGTGCGATGGACAGGTGCTCGTCGCTGAGGACATGCTCGGCATGTTCGAGCGCGTCCCGCGTTTTGTGAAGCGCTATCACGAGGTCGCGAACGAGATCGGGGATGCTGCCGCGCGCTACGCTGCGGACGTCCGATCGCGGGCGTTCCCAACACCGGATCAGACCTATCAGCCCAAATGAACACACTCTTCCCCAACGCCCAACCCATCGCTAAGGAAGCGGCGTTTTCCCATCCCGGAGTGTAATCGCCTTGGCGTCCGTGCCCCCGTCGTCAGAAGTATTCGCGCGCGAAGTCGATGAAGAGCTCCGCAAGGACGAGTTGCAATCGCTGTGGCAGCGATATGGTAAGCTCGCGATCGCCGCGGTGGTGCTCGTCCTCGCCGCTTGGGGCGGTTGGCTTTACTGGCAGAGCGAGCAGCGCAAGGCAGCAGGTCTCGAAGGCGAGCAGATGGCGGCCGCGCTCGATCAGTTGCAGGCGGGCAGTGACGCGCAGGCGCAGGCCAAGCTAAGGGCGCTCGCGGCGTCGGAGCGCGATGGCTACAGCGTGTCCGCGAAGCTCGCGCTCGCCGCCGCCGCAATCCAGCGCGGAGATACGAAAGCCGCCGCAAAGGGCTTTGGAGAGATCGCCTCCGATGAAGATATCGCCCAGCCGTGGCGCGATCTCGCGTTGGTTCGCCAAACCGCGGCCGAATATGACAGTCTTCCCCCCGCGACGATCATCGCGCGATTGAAGCCGCTCGCGGTCAAGGGTCACCCCTGGTTCGGCAGCGCTGGCGAGATGGTCGCGGTCGCCTATCTCAATTCGGGCCAGTCAGCGCAGGCGGGCCGGCTGTTCGCCGAGATCGGCAAGGATGAGCAGGTTCCTGAATCGATCCGTTCACGATCGGTGCAGATGGCGGGTGCTCTGGGCGTCGACGCGGTCGGGCAGCCAAGCAAGGAAGCGAATTAATGAAGTCGGTGCGGAGTTTTACGGTCCTGACGATTGCGGCGCTGGCTTTAGCCGGGTGCGGCGTGTTCGGCGGCGGCGGCGACAAGAAGTCGCGCACACCGACGATCGGCGAGCGTGTTCCGATCCTGACTTCTGAGGCCGGCGTCGCGGTCGAACCGGCGCTCGCCGATGTCGAAGTGCTGCTCCCGCCCGCGCAGGTCAACACCGATTGGGCGCAACCAGGCGGCAATGCCGCCAAGTCGATGGAACATCTTGCGCTCGGCGCGTCTCTCAGCCAGGCTTGGTCGGCCAATATCGAAGGCACGACCAAATATGAGCGGCTCGGCGCTGCACCGGTCGTCGCGGACGGCAAGCTCTTCGTCGTCGATATCTATGCGCGACTCCACGCCTTCGACGCCGCTTCGGGCAAGAAACTCTGGGAAGCGCAGATCGGATCGAAGGAGGATGTCGCTGGCGGCATCAGCCTGATTTCAGGCGAGATGAAAGGCAATAAGGGTTCGCTCTTCGGCGGTGGCGTTTCCTATGATAGCGGGACGGTCTTCGGCACGTCGGGTTTGGGCGATATCGCCGCCTTCTCCGCTGCGGACGGCAAGCAGCTATGGATTTCGCGCCCCGGCGGACCGCTTCGCGGCGCCCCCGCAATCTCGGCTGGCACCGTCTATACGATGAGCCAAGACAATCAGCTCTACGCGTTGAATGCCGCTGACGGAAAGACGGTGTGGACAGAGACGGCCGCGCTCGAAACCTCGGGTGTGTTCGGGGTCGCGACTCCCGCGATCGCACAGGGCACAGTGGTCGCGGGCTTCTCTTCAGGAGAGCTCAACGCTTATCGCTACGAAAACGGCCGCTCGCTCTGGTCCGATGCGCTTTCGCGTACCAGCATCTCGACCTCGGTCGCCAGCCTGTCGGATATCGACGCCGACCCGGTGATCGATCGCGGCCGCGTCTTCGCGATCGGCCAGGGCGGGCGCATGGTCTCTATGGATCTCGTCACCGGCCAGCGCATCTGGGAGATCAACCTCGCGGGCATCTCGACACCCTGGGTGGTCGGCGAATGGGTGTTCGTGGTCGATGATGAAGCGCGACTGATCTGCCTTGCACGCGCCAATGGCCGCGTCCGCTGGATCACGCAGCTCGACGGCTATGAGAATGTCAAAAAGAAGCGCGACAAGATCGCCTGGACCGGCCCGGTACTCGCGGGCGACCGGCTGATCCTTGCCAGCTCGGACGGTAAAATAATTCATGTCGATCCCAAGACCGGCACGGTTCAGAATACGGTCAAGGCCGGCGGTTCGGTGACCTTGCCGCCGCTTGTCGCCAACAACACCCTGTACATCATCACCGATGAGGGCCGGATTACGGCTTGGCGATGAGGCGATGACGCCCATCGTCGCAATTATCGGGCGGCCCAATGTCGGAAAGTCGACGCTGTTCAATCGTCTTGTCGGCAAGAAGCTGGCGCTGGTCGATGATCGTCCGGGCGTCACGCGCGACCGGCGCGAGGGCGACGCCGAACTGTTGGGCTTGAACTTCCGCATCGTCGATACCGCAGGGTTCGAGGAGGACGATCCGCAGTCGCTGCCTGGGCGGATGCGCGCGCAGACGCAAGCTGCGGTCGATGCTGCCGACGTTGCGCTTTTCGTGATCGACGCACGTGCAGGCGTGGTCCCTCTCGATGAGGAGATCGGCCGGTGGTTGCGCGGCAGCACCACGCCGGTCGTCCTGCTGGCGAACAAGGCTGAAGGCCGCAGCGGCGAAGTGGGGATAAACGAGGCTTATGCGCTTGGCTTCGGTGATCCCATTCCGTTCAGCGCAGAACATGGCGAAGGGTTGATCGACCTTTTCGAGCAGCTCCGCCCTCATGTAGAGTGCGACGATATCGACGAGGAGTCCGTCGAGGACGAAGGTGCCGATGGTCCCTTGAAGCTCGCAATCGTCGGGCGGCCCAATGCGGGCAAATCGACGCTCGTCAACAAGATGCTGGGTGAAGACCGGATGATCACGGGACCCGAGGCCGGGATCACCCGCGATTCGATTTCGATCGAATGGGAGTGGCAAGGCCGCAAAGTCCGGCTGATCGATACCGCCGGGCTGCGCAAGAAATCCAAGGTCGACGACAAACTCGAAAAGCTGTCCGCCGCCGACACCCGGCACGCGATCGACTTCGCGGAAGTTGTGGTGCTGCTGCTCGATGCGACGCGGGGGCTTGAGGCGCAGGATTTGCGCATTGCCGACCAGATTTTTTCAGAAGGCCGCGCGATGGTGATCGCGCTCAATAAATGGGACACGGTCGAGAACGGCAGCGCGCTATACCAGGGCGTGCGCGCCGCGCTTGAAGACGGGTTCGCGCAGGTCAAAGGCGTGCCGCTGCTGACGATTTCGGCGGCGACCGGCAAGGGCATTGACCAGTTGCTTCAGGCCGCGTTCGAAACCCGCGAGGCGTGGAGCCGGCGGGTTCCCACCGGGCAGCTCAACCGATGGTTCGAGGACGCTGTCGAGAAGAATCCGCCCCCTGCCCCCGGTGGCAAGCGTATCAAGCTGCGTTACGCCACGCAGGTGAAAACGCGCCCGCCGAGCTTCGTCATTTTCGGCACGCGCGTCGACCAACTGCCTGAAAGCTACCGCCGTTATCTCGTCAACGGCATGCGCCGAGAACTTGGCTTCGGCGCCGTGCCGGTGCGGCTGACGCTCCGCGCGCCGAAAAACCCTTTCGACAGCTAGCCAGAGCAGGCCAGACGCCTTCAAGCACTTTCTGGCCAAGGTTGCAGAAGGCTGGATGCCCCGCGAGGATTCGAACCTCGATAAACGGAGTCAGAGTCCGGTGTCTTACCGTTAGACGACGGGGCAGCGCCAAGGCGGGCCAGATAAGCGCGGGGGTTGGCGGTGTCAAACCAGTGCTGGAAGCAGCGCGCTTTCAGTTTCGGCGATCCAGCCACCGCCGAGCACGCGGTCGCGATCGTAAAGCACCGCCGCCTGGCCTGGGGCGACGCCGTATTCGTCGGTCTCGAAACGCAGCCAGTCGCCTTCGAGCCGAGCCGCCACGGGCTTGGCGAGCGAGCGAACCTTAGCCATCAGCCGCTTGCCTTCGACCGCGCCGAGCCAATTGCTTTCCGCGATCCGGGCGGCGCTCACCGCCAGCGCACGGCGTGGGCCGACGATGACGCGCTGCGTTTCGGGGTCGAGGCGCACGACGTAGAGCGGTTCGACAAGCCCGCCCAGTTCAAGCCCGCGGCGCTGGCCGACGGTATAATGGATGAGGCCGCGGTGACGGCCGAGCTCGCGGCCTTCCATGTCGACGATGGCGCCGTCGGTCTCCGCTTCGGGACGGAGCTTGCGGACGATGCTCGCATAGTCGCCATCGGGGACGAAGCAGATGTCCTGGCTGTCGGGCTTGGCGGCGACGGCGAGGCCCATTTCGGCGGCGATCTTTCGAACATCGGTTTTTTCCATGCCGCCCAGCGGGAAGCGCAGATAATCGAGTTGCGCAGGCGTGGTCGCGAACAGGAAGTAGCTTTGGTCACGCGCCGGATCGATCGCGCGGTGAAGTTCCGGGCCGTCATCACCTACGAAGCGGCGGACATAATGACCGGTCGCGAGGCAATCCGCACCAAGATCCTTCGCCAGCTTGAACAAATCGGTGAACTTGACCCCCATATTGCAGCGTACGCAGGGAATCGGCGTGCGTCCGCGCAGATATTCATCGGCGAAGCCTTCGATCACCGAGTCGCGAAAGGCGCTTTCGTGATCGAAGACGTAATGGGCGATGCCGAGACGGTCACATACGGCGCGCGCGTCGCGAATATCTTGGCCTGCGCAGCATGCCCCCGCGCGCTTCACCGCCGCGCCATGATCGTAAAGCTGGAGAGTGATGCCGATCACCTCCGCGCCGGTGCGCGCAGCGAGTGCGGCGACCACCGACGAATCGACCCCGCCCGACATGGCGACAACGATGCGCATTGCGCTCAGCGGCGCGGGCAGTTGGAAATCCGGGATCACCGGCCTGCTTTACGCGATATTCACCCCCTTGTGCCAGTGGAGCGCGATGGACCTTGGATTTTCACGACGCGATCGCACCTTCGACCAGCGTGGAGCCGATGCCGACAGGCTGCGTAGTCTCCTTGCCGAGATCGCGATGCGCCAGGCGATGACCGCGACCGCGCAGATGCAGGCGAATAAGGAATTCGTTTCGTCAGTGGTTCAGACGGGCGCGGCGATCGGTCATTTTGTGACGGTTACCGGCATCACGCCGGCGGGGGCGGCGTTTCACCCAAACGTGGCCGCTGCGATCGTCAACGATCGTCAAGATTCATGACCGGAGCGTTTACCTTGGCGTTTCAAGCTTCGTTCAAGAGCGTTGACTATAAAGATTGGCATCGTGGCAGCGGCCGCGGCGATGCCAGCGCAGTTTGAGGTTAGAATGATCGAGAACCAGAAATTCCGTCCCGCGCAAGTGATCGGCCCGCTCGGCGAATCGCTGACGGTCGATTCGCTTCCGCCGCCGGAAACGACGCGCTGGGTCGTGCGGCGCAAGGCCGAGGTCGTCGCTGCCGTCAATGGCGGGCTGCTTTCGGTCGACGAGGTCTGCGATCGCTACGGTCTGACGCTCGAGGAGTTTGCCGGCTGGCAGCGCGCGGTCGATCGTTCGGGTATGCCCGGCCTGCGCGTAACGCGCATCCAGCATTACAAATCGCTGTACGAACGCCAGCAGCGCTATTGAGATCGATCCGCAGCCGCCTTGCCGGCAGGCTCAAACTCTTTACTCCAGCTCGAACACCACCGAGACGGACACTCCCACCTGCTGCTCGCCCGGCAAAACATCGGTCTTCGCCTCTGCCATGTTGGCGCGTTGAGCCATGACCGGAACCGGCGGCGAGAAACCTTCCGCCTCAGTGATCGACACGATGCGTTTGACCCGAAGCCCGGCCGCGCCCGCGTAAAGATCGGCCCGCGCGCGCGCTTGCTTCACCGCAGCAAGACGCGCTTCGTCAAGCGCGGCTTCGGGCCTGTCGAGCGTCAGCGTCGGCCCGTTGATCTGATTGGCGCCCTCACGCACGAGCACGTCGAGGATCGCGCCCGCGCGCGCAATGTCGCGAAAGCGGACGTTCACCTGATTCGAAGCCTGATAACCGGTGATCACCGGAGGCTGATTTTCGACGTAACGGTACTGCGGATTGAGCTGGATG
>CBDUBW010000004.1:0-30122 GCA_965365485.1 uncultured Aquisediminimonas sp. | reverse complement strand
GGCCGTGGCGCACCCCAGGTGAGCCAGGCTTCGCCAATCCCTATGGCAGCATTCCGACCGATTTCTGGGGTTCGATCAACCCGGCGGCGCGCGCGGCTGCGGTCAAGGCCCCCGTCCCATCCACCCTGCCGCCCTTTTGGGACGGCATCGACGTCCAGTTCGATGGTATCTTCAATCGTTGGGAAGCGCTTGAAAGCAGCTACACCGCCAACCCCGCTGGCTATGATGCGGTTGCAGCCGATCTGAGATCGATGACTTCGAACGCGGGCAGCGTCTGGGGCCCGGCGGTAGGCCACCAGACTGGCAAGACCTACCAGCAATTTTCGACCGAATTCTTCGCGCGCTACGGCGTCGATCTCGACAACGGTGCCACGCTCGCCTCGCTCGATACCGGACGCAAGGTGCAGATGTACGTCGAATGGTATGACGCGCTGAACAGCCTTTCAGGCAACGACCATGTCGATTTGTGGATGAACATGATCAACTGGACGCCGCGCCTGACGCAGACGCAGAGCGGCGGCGCACCGGCGATCATCGGCTTGGTCGATTACTTCGTAGCCGGCGATGCCGACATCAAGTCGAAGGTGTTCTACTCTGGCGGCTATAGCGCGACCAATTCGCACGGCGCCGGCGTCGCGAGCCTGATCGCGGCCTCGCACGACGGCAAGGGCATTATGGGCATCGCGCCCAATGCCAAAATCGCGGCCTACAACCCGTTCGATGCCAGCGGCACCGCCGATTGGAGCGACGTCATCAACGGAATCGTCGCGGTTACGACCAAGCGCAGCCTGCTTGGGCTCAAGGACAATCGCGCCAATGTCGTCAACCTGTCGCTCGGCGCGCCCGGCTGGACGCTTCACCCGGAGTGGCGGAACGTCTTTAAGACTTCCGCGGTCGACTCGGTCAAGGATAACACTGTTTACGTCATCGCCGCGGGCAATGACGGCATTAGCCAGACCGCGAATGTCGAGATGAACGGCGCATTGGGTAGCACGTTCATCGTTGTCGGTTCGGTCGATGCCGACGGCGTGATTTCCGAATTCTCCAACCGGCCCGGCACGGCGTGCCTGACCGATGGCGGAGTTTGCAAAAAGGAAGATGGGCTCGACAAAAGCAACTATCTGATGAACCGCTTCATCGTAGCTCCGGGAGAGCTCACGCTCATCTCGGACAATGCGGGCGGTGTAACGCGCGAATCAGGCACTTCGCTGGCCGCGCCGCTGGTTTCCGGCGCCGTTGCGTTGATTCACGATCGCTGGCCGTGGCTCAAGGACAAGCCGCGCGATGTCGCCAAGGCGATCCTCGACTCCGCGCAAGATCTGGGCGCGCCTGGTATCGATCCCGTTTACGGGGTCGGCCTGCTCGATGTCGAAGCCTCGCAATCGCCGCTGAACTTCGGCGAGCTGAAATATTACCTCTACAGCGGTTCGAGAAAGATCGAGGAGGTCAAGGTCAGCGTCATCCTCAACCAAGGCGTGAAAGCGGCATGGGAAGCCAACGGCTATTACTTCTCGGCGTTTGAGAAGCTCGACAGCAAGGAACGCGACTTCCTGATCCCGCTCTCATCGCGTCTTGTCGGCACAACCAAAAACGGCGAATATTTCCAGGACTATGTCTACGGCCGCCTGACCGACTGGATCGCAGCCGGTGGCAGCTTCACCGACGCCGGGCGCGCGCAGGGCTTTTCCGACCTCAAGCAGACCGCTTTGGCTGGGGACACTGACGGCTGGCAAGTCGCGATGTCGGGCCGCTTCACCGGCGGCTACAAGGGCGAGAACGGCTATTCGAAGCTGCGCCTGCGTTCGGGCATCACTTTCACCGCGCCGCGGGATCGCGTCTCGTTCGGCTTCGGCGAGGGCGACGGCGCGCTGATGATCGGCGGCGGCAACGGCCTGGCGCTGGCTTCGGATTTCGACCCCTATTCGGGCGGCACCAACCCGCTGCTCGGCTTTGCAAGCGGCGGCGCGCACATCCAGACCAAAGCCAAGATCGCCGACGGCCTGACGGTTTCTGCGGGCGTCACGCAGCGCCGCCTGACGGTCGAAGACGATCGCGACGATGCTCTGAACGGCGTCGCCACCACCGTCGCCGAACAGGTCGATGGCTACAGCGCCAGCGCTTTCAACCTGCGGCTCGACTACGCCGCGTTCGACTGGCTGGACGTTAACGCTTCCTATACCAGATTGGACGAAAGCAACGCGATGCTCGGGGTAAGATCGCTCGAGCCGACCGACTTCGCGGGCGGGACGGCCACCGACGGCTTGACGCTGGGTGCGGAAGCGCGCCTGGGCAGCGGCTTCAGCCTGTTCGGTTCGGGAACGGTTTCGCGCAGCACCATTTCCGGCAATGCGGCATTCGGTACCGACGGCGTCGTTTCGACGAGCTTCCAGGCCGGCGTCGCCAAGCAGAGCGTGTTTGCCAAGGCCGACAGCCTCCGCTTCTCGGTCGCGGCGCCGCTGCACGTCGAAAGCGGCGTCCTGGACTTCCGGTCGGTCGCGGTGGTCGATCGCACGACGGGCGAAAAGGGACTTGTGACGAACCGCATCGCGCTCGGCCAGCAGTCGAAGCGGCGGCTCGTCGTCGAAGGGCTCTATGCAGCGCCGCTTTTGGGCGGAGCAGGCGAAGTATCGCTTTTCGGCCGCGGCGAAATCAATGGCGAAAACGATGACATCCCATCGCTGATCGTCGGCGGCCAGGCGCGCCTGCCCTTCTGATGCCCAGCAGAACAGCCAGATCGGCTGCTCTGCGCCGTGCCGCCATAATAACCACAGTTGCGATTGCCGGTGCAGTTCTTGCCGCGACGACAGGTCCGCTGGATCGCTTGCGCTATCTCGCGCGCGACATCGGAATCCACCTTGACGAGCCGCTGCTGCTGATCGCCGCTCTCCTCGTCGGGGCGCTGACGCACAGCATCTATAGCAAGCGGCAGTTGCGCCGCGAGTTGCTCAGGCGTCTCGATGTCGAGCGCGATGCGCGAAATCTGGCGCTGCGCGATCCGCTGACGGGTCTGCTCAACCGCCGCGCGATGAGCGACATCGATCGCTGGCATTCGGCGCTGGGCTTCGACCGCGCGCTGCTTTTGTGCGATCTCGACGGCTTCAAACAAATCAACGATAATTACGGGCATCGCGCCGGTGATGCGGTGCTGCGCGAGTTTGCAAACCGCGTAACTGCGTTGCGATATTCGCAGGTGTCGCTCGAAGCCATTCGTCTGGGTGGGGACGAGTTCGTCCTGCTCGCGGCAGGCCGCGCGCTCGACGCATCGGCGATCGCGCGCGATTTGCTTCGTTGCACCGCCGAACCCTTCGTTTTCGAAGATGCGACCATCGCCTGTTCGACATCGGTGGGGATCGCGACCGCACGTGGAGGCGAGTCGATGGAAGAGCTGCTTGGGATGGCCGACGACGCGATGTACGAAGCCAAGCGCAACGGCTTGCCCGTGCGGCTCGCGCGGCACGATGGCGGCGGCCCGCACGATCTGGGCGGGCGCCGCATGTTCGAACAGCAGCTCGACATGCGCGTGAGCGAGCCGACCCTGTTCACCGCCGCGATCGGAATCGACCGAATTCACGACATGCGCCGCGCGCTCGGCTACGGGCTGGGCAGCAAGCTGGTGCGCGAATTGACGCAACGGCTGGGCCTGCTCGACGACCAGCTCTATTTCGAGCGGCTGTCCTCGGACGTGCTAGGCGTCGCTTTCTTCACTGAAGATTTGGATACCGCGCGCAAGATTATCGAGCGGCTGCGCGCCGGCGTGGAGGGGCCCGCAACACTGGCCGGAGCGTCGGTCGAGTTGCGGCTTACAATAGGGCTCGCCGGGCCCGGCCTGCCGGTCGACGTTCGCGACCTGACCGAGCAGGCGCAGGCTGCGCTCGAGGATGCATGGCGCAGCGGAACCCGGCTTCAGATTTTCGAGCTTGGCGATCACGCCGCGGCTTCCGAAAATATCGGATTGATGGCCGATCTCCGCGCCGCCATCGCGCGCAATGAGCTTGAAATCCATTATCAGCCCAAGCTGCGCATCTCTAACGGCGAGATCGAGAGTCTCGAAGCGCTGATCCGATGGACGCATCCAGTGATCGGAACCATCCCGCCATCACGTTTCGTTCCTATCGCCGAGAATACCGGCGATATTCGTGCGCTGACCGAATGGACGATCGACCGCGTGCTTATCGACCGCGCGACGCTGGCCGAGCGAGGCCATGGCCAGACCATTTACCTGAACATCTCGGCCGACCTCGTCAGCGACGAAGCCTTCGCCGATTCGCTGCATGATCGCCTTGCCTCGCACCAAGGCGGGATCGGTATCGAGATCACCGAAACGGCGGTGCTTTCCAACCCCGAGCGGGCGCTGGCCAACCTCAACCGGCTTGCCGATGCGGGTATCAAGATCGCGATCGACGATTATGGCGTCGGGCTCTCGTCGCTCGCCTATCTCAAGCAATTGCCCGCGACCGAACTCAAGCTCGACATGATGTTCATCACAAACCTCGCCAGCAGCCACCGCGATCCGATGATCGTGCGCTCGACCATCGAACTCGCGCACGGGCTGGGGCTGCTCGTCACCGCCGAAGGCGTCGAGGATATGGATGCCTATATGCTGTTGAAAGTGATGGGCTGCGACCTCCTGCAAGGCTTCATCGTATCCAAAGCGCTCACCACCGAAGCATTGTGCGAATTTCTCGACGCGCACGATCCCAAGAGCGCCGCCGTCGCGGAAGCGGAAGCGCGAGTCCGGCTCGCCGCTTAAGCTTATCGGAGCAAAAGCCGCTGCGAGGGGTTTACCCTCCGTCACGCTTGTTCGTGACGCAGCAAACCCCGGAGAGTAGAATGAGCGTCGAAGGCAAACTCAAGGAAGCCGCTGGCTATTTAAAAGAAGAAGCCAACGAGCATGGCGACAGCCCCGAAGCGCGTCGCATGGCCCAGGAAGGCCGCGATCTGCGCAATGAAGGTCGTATGGAAGACGGCAAGGCTCCCAAGACCGGAAAGCCCGGAACCGGCCAGGCCTGACACCCCAGCAGCACGGCCCGTCGCCAACCGCGGCGGGCCATCTGCGGGCGGTCACTCGGGAATGGTGATCGCTAATCCCGCAACGGGTGCCGCCGCCAGCACGCCGCCGATGTCGGTGGCGAAGCCGGTCGTGAGATCGATCCGGTAAAGCCGCGGCCGCTGAAGCCGCCCACCCTGCATCACCGCATAACCATGATTGGTGCCGTCGGCGTCGGTCATGATGTCGAAACCCGACAGCTGTGAGGCATCGACGCCGAGCGGACCCACCGTCTTGAGCACGCCGTCATTGGGCGGGGCCTGGATGGCGAGTACGCTGCGTGCTGCATCGATGACGTAGAGCGTCGTCGCGGTCGCGCCCGCCATGTTGTTGGTGTAGGCGGCCGCCACCACCTGCGGATTGACGCCCGCATTCTTGTCCCCCCGCGCATAGGCCAATCCCTTATCGGCGAAGCTGACAGCATCGGCGGGGTTGGCGCGCAGGTTCTGATCGGCATCGTTGACGATCCGCACCCGATCCGGGACGGGGTTGAAATCCATACCCACGCCCGTGCCGCGCAATGGCTGCGTCAACAGTCCTATTGCGGTCGCTTTGCGCGACGCGACATCGATCGCGTAAAGCCGGCTTCTATTTGTAACCGCGTAAAGCATCTTGTCCGCCGGCCGGAAATCGATGCCGGTGATCCGCTCGCGCCATTCGAGCCCGGCGGGCGGTTCGACAGGGCGCGCATCGCCTGGTGCATCGAGCGTGAACCAGATCAGCTGTCCGCCTTCGGTGACGGCGTAAGCGCCGGCCTTGGGCGCGCCCGAAGGGATGATCTTGTCGGCAATTTTGCGCTTCGGATCCTTGGGTCGTTTCGACTTGGGCCCTTTGGCGCCGCCACCCGCGGCGAAGACCTCAGTGGCAGGCGCCGCCACGAATGCGGCGGCGGCGAGCAGCGCGATCAACATGCGCATCAGGACATCCCCCTTCTTGTCGAGCGGTCATGCCGCCCGGGAATCGCGACCCCGTGCGCCGCCACCAAAGCGCGTCCGGCACGACCATGCAAGCTTTGCTTCACCGCGCGAACCGTAAGACCGCCCAGCCAGCGATCGCACTCATCGCCGAACCCATGAGTACCCCGGTTTTCACGCCGTCGGAGAGGGTGGGATCGGCAAAGGCCAGCCCGCCGATGAACAGGCTCATCGTGAAGCCGATCCCGCACAGCAAAGAAACGCCGTAGATGTGCCACCAATTGGCATGCGTCGGCCGGGTGGCGAAACCCAGTCGTACGGCCAGCCAGACGCTGCCGAAGATGCCGACCTGCTTGCCAACGAACAGGCCCAGCGCGATCGCGAGCGGGAGTGTCGCGAAGGGATCGACCGCGCCCAGCGCAACACCGGCATTGGCAAGGCCGAACAAGGGCACAATGACCCAGGCGACAGGCCGGTGGAGTGCGTGCTCCATCCGGTGCAGGGTCGAGTCGGCGGCATCGGGGGCGGCGGGAGTAGGCTTGAAGGGCACCATCAGCGCAGCGAGCACGCCCGCGATCGTCGCGTGAACGCCCGAATTGAGCACGGCAATCCACAACAGCACGAAGCCCAGCACGTACCAGCGCAACCGTGTCACGCCCGCCCGGTTTGCCGCGAACATCGCCGAGAGCACGACCAGCGCTGCGAGAAGCCAAGGGCCGGCGATTGCACTGGTATAAGCGACCGCGATGATGGCGACCGCGCCCATGTCATCGACGATCGCGACCGTCGTCAAAAATAATTTGAGCGAAGCCGGCGCGCGCTTGCCGACAAGACCGAGCACCGCGATTGCAAAGGCGATATCGGTCGCGGCCGGTATCGCCCAGCCGCGCGCGAGCGTGAATTCGTCGTTTGTCACGGCGAGATAGACCAGCGCTGGCACGGCCATGCCGGCGATTGCGGCAATCATCGGCAGCCGTCGATCGGCCCAGGTCGAAAGATGGCCGTCGACCAATTCGCGCTTGATTTCCAGCCCGACGAGGAGAAAGAATAGCGCCATCAACGCGTCGTTGATCCAATGATGGACCGACAGCGGGCCGACCTTCGCTTCGAGCAGTTCGAAGTAATCGGTTGAGAATGGGCTATTCGCTATCAGCAGCGCCAACGCTGCCGCCGCAATAAGGAGATAGCCACCCGCGCTTTCGCTGAGAAGGAATTGGCGGAGTGCGGAGCGGGGGCGGGCTGGTTTCATACACTCATTATTTCAGGCTTTTTCCTATTTGTCAACTGGTTTTTCCTAGCGAACAGTGAAACGTGCGCGGTCGACGGTGCGTCCGTTCGGATCGATCAGCGCAAGCACGTGGACGCCCGGCCCCGCGAGCACCATCGGCGACGCCGCTGCATCGCCCAGATCGCGGCGATCGAGCACCAGCCTGTGTCCCGCTACCTCTCCCGTTACCGCCACCCCCATGCGCTGGCGATCGAGCGGAATATCGGGATCGAGTGCGAACACACTTCCCGAAACGGGGCTGACAATGCGCGGGCGGCGCGCCATCGCTGGCGCGGCGATCTGCGTTGCTTGAGCGGTGCCGCGCAGAAAATATTCGCGGCGCGGCGGCTCCATCCCCGCAAAGCTGACCTGCCGCGTCTCGATACCTTCGGGTGCTGCAGGAGCGCGCGATGGCGCACGCGCGTGGAGCGCCATCATCACGTCGCGCCACACCGGGGCGGCGCCGCTGGTGCCCGAGACCGCCTTCATGCTGTCTCCCTCCAGATTTCCGATCCAGACCGCGACGGTGTAGCGATCGGTATAGCCGACGCACCAATTGTCGCGCATCGCTTTCGAGGTGCCGGTCTTGACCGCCGCCCAGAAGGGCAATCGCAAAGCGCTGTCGAGGCCGAAGGTCGTCGCCCGCGCGGCGGGATCGGCGAGCATGTCGCTGACCAGCCACGAAGCCTGCGGGCTCAACACCTGGCGCGGCTGCAACGCCTTGTCATCCCGCTTGAGCCGAAGCGGCGACCAGCGCCCGCCGAGCGCGAGCGCGCGATAGGCCGAAGCCTGTTCGAGTAATGTGACTTCCGCTGAACCGAGCGCGAGGCTGAAGCCGTAAAAATGCCCATCCTCGGTCAGCCCGCGATAGCCGCTGTCCCACAAGCGGTCGCGAAACGCCTCCGGCCCGGCCAGCACCAGCGTTCGCACGGCGGGAACGTTGAGCGATCCGGCGAGCGCGGTCCGCACCGAGACCGGCCCCTTGAACATGCGATCGTAATTCTGCGGGACATAAAGCCCCGAGGCGGTGTCGAGCTGGACCGGCGAATCGTCGAGGATCGAGGCAGGGGTAAGGAAGCCGCGCTCCAGCGCCATGCCGTAGAGGAAGGGTTTGAGCGTCGACCCGGCCTGGCGCGGCGCATCGGCACCGTCGACTGCGGCGGCGGTCGATCCGACCATGACCCCACCAACATAAGCGAGCACCTCGCCCGATTGATTATCGACCACGACCACCGCACCGTCGCGCGCGCGATCTGGACCGAGACCTGCGAGCTGGCGCCGCAATGCCTGCGTCGCGAAAGACTGGATGCCCCGATCGAGCGTGGTGGAGAGGCGCGCGCCGGGCTTGTCGAGAAGCTTGACAGCAAGATGCGGGGCCAGGCCCGGATCGAGTGCGAGCGTGCGTGCATTGCCGAGCATGTCATTGGCCTGGGCGCGGAGGGAGCTGCACTTCTCCCCTTCTTGAAGGGGAGGTGGCAGGCGCGGAGCGGCTGGCGGAGGGGTGAGTGCCGCGTAACGCCCCACCCCAGGCTGCTGCGCAGCCGTCCCCCCCAACGAGTTGGGGGGGAGTTTGGCGAGACGGCACGCCCTTTGCGCAATCTCCTCCGCATCCGCATTGGGATCGGGCAGCAGCGCCGCCAGCAGCCGCGCCTCGTCGCGCGAGATCGTCGCGGGCGTCTTCCCAAAAAGCGAGAGCGCCGCCGCGCCGATGCCCTGCGCCTCGCCGCGATAGCCTGCAAGGTTGAAATAGGCTTCGAGGATCTGCTCCTTCGACCAACTCGCCTCAAGCGCCCGTGCGGCTCGCATCTGCCGGAACTTGTCGCGCCAGCCGCGCGCGCCGGGGCTGCCGAGATCGGGGTCGAGATAGCCCGCCATCTGCATCGAGAGCGTGCTCGCCCCGCGCGAGCGTTCGCCTGAAAGCCGGGCGCGGACGGCGCTGCCGAGCGCGAGCCAATCGATGCCGCCATGGTCGCGGAAGCGTTTATCCTCGGCGGCGATGACGGTTTCGACGAGCGTTGGGGAGATATCCCGGAGTGGCACCCAGGCGAGGCGGCGTTTCTGGAAATCGACGCGGATGCTGTCGATGACCTCCCCGTCGCGGTCGAGCAGCCAGGATTCACTTGGGCGCCAGGCGGCGACAGTGGCGGCGTGGCTGGGGAGGAGTGGCGGCGTGGTGGCGAGGAAGAGGGCTGCCACCAGAACGAGGGGCAGGACGAGCAGGAAGTTCCTCCCTAACGTGTTGGGGAGGTGGCAGATGCGAAGCATTTGACGGAGGGGTTTGTCCGCATGGTCAGACCCCTCCGTCACGGGCTTCGCCCGCGCCACCTCCCCATCAAGATGGGGAGGAATTGTCACTTCAACGCCACGCTCACCGGCGCGTTGGGCACCTGCGCCCTGATCTCGGGCGAATACATCGCCTCAACCCGCGTCGGCGGCAGGCTGAACTGGCCTGAGCCGTTCAAGCGCATCGCATATTCGGTGACGATCCGCCCGCGCGGCAGCCATTCGAAATAACCGCGCCAGCTGTCATTCTTGCGCTCGACATAGGAGGGCCAGACGCCCTCCCCGCCCTGCGCCTCACGCGCGAGCAGCGCCGATTGGCCGCCCAACCCGCCGATGATGGTCGCGCCCGGCGGCACCGGATCGAGGATGACGACCCAGTTGCGTTCCGCGCTCGCCTCGACCGTCAGCGTCACCTTGACGACGTCGCCGCGCGTCAGCCGATCGGGGAATTTGCGCTGGATGACGGTGACCTGCTTGGTGAGCCTGTAACCCGCGAACAGCGGATCGCGCAGCGGCACCGCGGCGAGCACGCTGATCAACGCCCATGGCCCCGCGCCGCCGCTTTGTGTCAGCCGTAGCGGCGTCTGGGCTTCGGGCAGCTTGAGCCGTAACGGCTGCGGATCGGCGGACATCGGCCAGCTCTGCGTCAGCGTCTGATCACCAAGCCCGATCGTCGTCGTGCCCATCACCGCCGTCGCTGGATATAGCGTGCCGAAGCGCTTCGCAGCGACGGTGCCCCATGCGTTGGCAGTGGTGGTATCCCAATGCCCTCGACGCTGGCGCAGCGCGACGCCGACCATCATCTTCGGCGCCTCATCCTGCCAGCCAGGGCG
Source organism: uncultured Aquisediminimonas sp. (assembly GCA_965365485.1). Lineage (GTDB taxonomy): Bacteria > Pseudomonadota > Alphaproteobacteria > Sphingomonadales > Sphingomonadaceae > Aquisediminimonas. The sequence goes on along the minus strand of CBDUBW010000004.1, from coordinate 19,778 downwards.
TCCGAGCGCCGCGATCAGCGCCTTGATCGCCATTTCGTCGCCGCTGCTCATCATCCACCAGGGCGCGCGGGCCTGATCGGCAAGATCGAGCCGCGTGCCTTCATAGACGAGCCGCTGCCTGAGCGTCCGTTCGGCCTCGACGCGGAGCGCGGCGTTGGCGCCGCGTGTTCGGTCGATCGCGGCAAGCCAATCGCTAAGCGAGGTCGTCGGCATATCGACCGGCGAGAGGCTGACCGATCCGAGCAAGGCGGGCGTCGAGGCGCCATTGCGCGCCAGTGCCGCAAGCGCGGAAATGCGCAGCAGCCGTGCATCGCCGCCCCAGGGATATTCGCGCGCGAGCCGCCCGGCGACCACCGACTTCATCGCGTCGATCATCCTGAGGCGCGCCGCATCGGGGATTTGCAGCCCCGACTCCGCCGTCATCGAGAGGACATAGGCAGTGAGCGCCTCAGACCCGCGCAGGCTGCCCATCGGAAAGTAGCGCAGCAGCCCGTCGCTATCCATGTACGCCGGGATTTCGCCCGCCAGCGCGTTCCACGCCGCCTGATCGCCGAGCACCACCGCGCGCGACAGCCGCTGCTCGAAGCAGGCATAGGGATAGCCGCTCATATAATCGCGCACGCCCGCGAGCGGCGGCGCCAGCGTATCGGTGAGCTTGACGTCGACGATGCCACTGCCCGGCAGCGCGCCTGCGGGCGGAGCGACGGGGATAGTGCCGCCGCTGACGCGCGTCAGCGTCGCCGCCCAGACCTCGACGGGCACCGCGGGCGCAACGTCCTGCGTCACCGTGATCTTGTCGCGCGCCTTGCCGCTCTTCGCCTCCACGCTCCAGCTGAGCGGGCCGGGCGCGTCGGGCGCAACCATGTTCCAGGTGACCGGCACCGCGCCGCCGGCGGGGATTTCGACCGTCAGCGGCGGCCCGGTAGCGATGGCGGGGGAAACGGTGACGCTTGCCGTCACCTTCATCGGCTTGTCGCTGCCGTTCCTGAGCGTGAAGCTCGCGCCGAACTGGTCGCCGGTGCGAACCAGCGGCGGCAGGCCCGAGAAGAGCTGCAGATCCTGTGTCGTACGGATGCTCGTTTCGCCGGTGCCGAATAGGTCGGCGCCCGCATGCGCGACAGCGACTAGCCTGAAGGCCGAAAGTGATTCGGATAGCGGCACCGCGACCTTGGCGCGGCCCTTGGCGTCGAGATTGACCCTGCCCTGCCACAGCAGCACCGGACGGAAATCGTCGCGGTTGGCTGCGGAGAGATCGGCACCACCGCCGCCACCCGCCTCGACCGCCTTGCGGCCATAAGTGCGCTTGCCGACGACCTGCATCTGCGCGGTCGACGTCAGCACCGAGACGGGTCGATCGCCCATCATCGCTTCGATCAGCTTCCAGCTTTCATTGGGCGAAAGCTGGAGCAGCGCTTCATCGACCGCGACGAACGCCATTTCGGCAGAGGCCGGGACCTTCCCCCCCGGCCCCTTGACCGCGACATCGACATTCGCGGTTTCGCGGACCGCATACTTCCTCTTGTCGGCCTTGACCGCGACCGCGAGCTTGTGACCTTCCCAGCCGACATTCACCTTGGCCATGCCGATGCGGTAGGACGGCTTGGCGAGATCGACGAGCGCGGTTGGCTCACCGCCGTCGCGACCGAAGAAAGGCAGGTTCATGTCGCGCGCCTTTTCCGCGACCCAGGTGCGCCATCCCGAGACACGGCCGCGCACGGCCATCACCGAGACATGGACGTCGGGTGCGTAGCTGCCTTGCAGCGGCACGCTGACTATCGGGTCCTTGCCCGACAGCGTTGTCACGAAGCTCGAGAGCACGCCTTCGCGCTCGACCGTCACGAGCGCGGTCGCCTCGCGGAACGGCATCCGCACCTGGAATTTGGCGGTGCCGTTCGCCGGATAGCTCTTGGCCTCGGGCACGAGGTCCATGCGGTCGCCATTGTCGCCGCCGAACCACCACTCGTCCTCACCGACCAGCCAGACCGATTGCACCGCGCGCGCGACATTGCCGTCGGCGTCGGTGGTGGTGGCGACGACTGTGACTTCGCCCGAGACGCCCGGCGCGAGGCTGCATTCGGCGAGCCCGTCGCTGCCGGTCGTGGCCGAACAGGTCGCACCGATCTTGGTGACGCGGGCCTTGTTGTCATAGGCGTAGAAGCCGCCGATCAGACGCCGCCGCGAGGTCAGCACTTCGCGGCTGAAGACTTCGACTTGCACCGGGCGGCCGCGCACCGGCTGCCCCTCGGCATCGAGCGTCGCCAGCTTCAGCCGTAGATCGCTGTCGCGCATCAGCCAGCCGTCGGTCTTGATTCCGAGCTGGACCGCGCTGGGGTATAGCGCAATCCGCCGCGACGCTGTCAGCGTCTCGCCATTGGCGTCTTCGTAATCCATCTCGACAGTCAGCGTCGCGGCGCTGTCGATCGGCAGCCCAGGCTCCACCATCGCCTTGCCTGCGCCGTCGCCGTTGAGTGTCACCGGAAGCGTCTGCGCGAGCGGAAGCGGCGGCGGCGGCTCGTCATTGTCGCCGGACAGCGCTGTCATGCCTTCCTTCACCGGCCTTCCGCCGAAAGTCCAATCCTCCCAGCCTTCGGGCGTGGGACTGCTGTAATCATAGGCGGTGCGGATGCTCACCGGCAGGTTCGCCGCGCCCCCGCCCGAGAGATAGCCGACGAAAAGATCGAGCGCGATCTGCGTCGGGCGGACGAGCACGCCCTTGGGGCCCGTCACTGTCGCGCGCATCGTCGGCAGGCGGTATTCGTCGACGCGGAAGCTTTGGTTGAGATAAGTCGTATCGTCCTTGCCGCGCTTCAGCCGGAGATTGTAATCGCCCTGCGGCGCGCCCTTGGGCACGGTCCACTTGCTCTCGCCAATGCCATCGGCGCCGATCGTGAGCGGCATTTCGAATTCGGTGCCCGATCCCGAATGGGTGAGGATCAGCCTGCCTTGATAGGCTTCCCCGAACGCGAAGCCCGCGCCCACCGGCTTGCGCGCGATATGCTTCATGTGGATGTCTTCGCCTTCGCGGACGAGGCTGCGATCGAAGACGGTATGGATGATGTCGTCGGGCGCCGAGTAGCCGAACGACAGGTCGAAATCATAGGGCCGGATGCCCCGGCTCCATTCGGTCAGCGTGAAGCTGAAATCGCCATTCGCCCGCGCCGAAATCATCAGCGGACGATTGGTGCTGGTGGGGGAGCAGCTCCCATAAGTTTCGGGTTCGGGCAGCCCGGAACGGATGAGCAGCATGCCGTTCTTGTCGGTCGTACCGCGCGCGAGCTGCTCACCAGTGCAGCTGTCGGTGACGCGGACGTCGGCGCCGGGCAAGACTTGCCCCGTGTCGAGCGAGGTCACCCAGGCGAGCGACGCCTCACGCCCCCATTTGAAATGCACCGCCATGTTGGTGACCAGCGCGCCCGCCGCGACGTAGCGCGTGGCGTTACGGCCGAGCAAAGTCCGTCCGAGCATCGGGCTCGCCAGTTCAACAACATAGAAGCCGGGTTCGTCGAGCGGGATCCCGACGACCTCGAACTCCTTACCCTTTCCCGGCAGGGCCAGCTTGACGCCACTGCCCTGCCCACCAAGCAGTGAGCGCGTGCCGGTATAGTTTACGGTGATTTCCTTGCCCTTGGGCCCTTCCTGACGGAAATCGGACTCGGCGACCTCATCGAGATCGCGCAGCCATTTGGCGATCTCTCCGTCCGACGCGTCGATCCGCAGCTTCTCGCCTCGAACTGCGTTGATGCGCTGGCCGAGCTCGGGCTCGACCCCGCGCACGGTGACGGGCAGCACCCCGCCTTCCTTCGCTTCGAGGATGCCGAACTGCGCCGCGAACTTGACGATCGGCGGCTGGGCATCGATCCGGATGTCGAGCGGGAAGCGCGCGGCATTGGCGAGGCGGCGGCCGCTTTCATCGACCAGGCTCTCGGGCATCACCACCTTGCCGTTGAGCGAGGCAGGCAGTGGCTTATTGAATTCGAGATCGGAAACGAACGCTGCGTTTTTGTCGCTGTCGGAATATGTCGGCTTGATGCTCGTGCCATCAGGAAAGGTCAGCCGCACCTGATCGGCCTGGGCCCGCGGTACCGGTGCCGAGAACCGCACGAGCGCGGTCTTCAGGGGATTGCACCCCGCCTGCGGATTGACGCGCGAACATTCGAATCGTGCGGTAAAATCCTTGCGGACCGAGAAGTCGAAACGCTCGTCCTTGCCCGCGGTGCGCTTGTCGGCGCTGGCGATGTTCGCGCCCCACACCAGCGAGACGTCGCGTCCCGGCGGCAGCGGGCGGCGGCACTTGACCGCGACCACAGTCGAATAGGCGGCGGCGCGATCCTGCGCGCTGGCGGGCACCTCGGCGGGCAGCCCGGCCTCTTCGAGGAAATTGCGCACCTCCCAATTGTCGCGGCCGAGATCGGCGAGCAGCTTGGGTGCGGTCTCGGCGGGGAGGACATCGAGCGCGATGCGTTCGCCGATGCCATCGACCGCGCAATATCCCGCCGCCGCGACCGAGCTGCGCGTCGGCGCGACATTGGCAGCGACCAGGAAGACCTGATCTTCTTCGATATCGCCGTCATAGGTGCCCGGCAGCACCGCGCGCGCCGACGGCCCGCCGGTATCGATGGTGTAGTCGCTCGCTCCGCGCACCGCGACGCCCCGCGCCGAGGCAAGACCTTTGCGCAACTTCGCCTCGCAGCTGATGCCGCCGGGGAGCGGCTTTGCGAATTCATGGACGAAGGTCTGTGGATCGGCCCATCGTCCGGTACCGGACACGGCGCAGGTGACCGTAATCGGCGGCGTAGCGCGCGGATCGCCCAGCGGCACCATCGCTTCGGAGAATCTGATGGTGAAGCGGTCGATCACCCCCTGCGCGCCGCCCGCGCTGCCGGGGATGGCGAGGATGACCTGCGGCGGCGATTGGGTCAGCGCGACGATCGGGGTTCCGATCGCGAACAAGCCCGCCAACCCAACCCAGGGCTTCCAACCCATGACCCCATCCCCCGCACTGATTCGTGTCAGGAGATTGGGGGGAAATAGGCGGGGGTGTCTAGGGACAAGTTCCCCCCCAACTCGTTGGGGAGGTGGCAGGCGCGGAGCGGCTGACGGACGGGTTATGTCGCGTGTCCAGTCCCCTCCGTCACGACCCCGGATCAAGTCCGGGCCCGCGCCACCTCCCCATCAAGATGGGGAAACTTAGGTCAGCTCGCGCAATATCCCGGCAGCGAGATCGGCCCGCTTTTCACGCGCCACACCCCGTCTGGAAGCATATAGGCCCGGCCTTGCGCAACACGCGCCTGCAGCGTCTCGCACCCGACAGTGGCAGCGACGTCCTTGACGGTCACACCGCGCTGCGCCGCGAGCTCGGTATATTTGGCGCGACGCTTGATGTTGATCGCATCGACCTCCGCGCGAAGCGCGCTCGAAGGCGTGGTGCGGAAGCCGAGATAGCCATCGGCCTGCTCGCCTACGCTGCCATCGGCCATTGCCGCCGAAACCAGCCCGCCGCTCTGGGCGTAAGCGACGCCCGCCGCACCCGCTGCCAGCAGCAGCGCGGTTCCAAGGCTTAGCATTTTCACTTTACGCGTCATTTCGGGAACAACTCCGGATTCTCGGTTATAAGTTCGGCCGCATCCTGCTTTAGGCTGAGCACGACCTCCTGCTTGATGTTGACGTTCAGGTTGATCTCGATCGGCTTGTCGGGGGCCTGAACCTGCACGCATCCGCCGAGCAGCACCGCAATCGCGGCGAGACTCAAGGCTGCGACGGTTTTCATCACCCCCGGGTTCGCACCCGATACCCCGTTCGTCAACATTTCGGTCATTGTGGCGGAATTCCGCTTTCTGGAGGCTTAACGGGCGCGCGCGGCACCGGCTCGAGCTGCGGCAGCGCGCGATTGATCAGCACCGACGGGTCATCGAACGAACGCGCCATTTCGAACAATTGGCGGAATTTGGCGGTGATGGTGATGTTAAAGATGAAGGGGATGTTGTCGAGGCCGACGATCTTGACCGGGATCGGCAGACTGGCACGACCTTCCGCGAGCGGGGCCTGATTGACGCCCGCGAAGCTGACCCGGGTGATGACGTCGCCATCAAGCGCGCCGTCGAGTTCGATCTGGAGCCGTGTATATTTCATCGCCTTCAAGGCATCGAAGGCGATCCGCCCCCAGGTGCCGAGCCGCTCGTTCGAGACCTGCCCGACATAAGAGAGCGTTCCCCCGCCCCTAGCCGTCAGCCGGCCGCCGACGATGCGACCGCCGCTCGCATCGAAGATCATCGGCAGCTCGCCATCGAAGGTGCCGGTGGCGGCGATATTCTCGAATTCGAGCGCGGTGATGAAACGCGCGGCGTCGAGACCTTCGACCTTGAATGTGAGGCGGCGTTCCCTGTCCTGGCCAAGATCGAGAACCGTGGGCTCAAGCCGAAGCAGTCCACCCGCGAACGGCCAGGTGCCGCCCTCCACCTCGACGCGCTGGCCTGGGAGAAGGCGGTAACGAACCTCGCCATCGGTGACGAGAATGCCGGGATTGATCCCCGCAATCCGCACGCTCTGGCTCGGCGGCGATTCGAGGCCGAGCAAGTCGGACAGGGCGATCTCGCCCGACAGGCCCGTGACCGGCCCGAAGGCGGCGGCGAAATCCATGCCTTGGGTGCGAAACCCGCCGCTGCTGGCGACGCCTTCGGGCGTCCAGCGGATGATTCCGCGACCACTGACCGTGCCACGCACATTGGCAATGACGCCGAGAGTGACGGGGGTGAGCTGTTCGGGCTGAAGCGCCTCGCTGAAAGCAAGTTCGGGCACGTCGATGATCGCCTCCCCGGTCCCCGGAGCGAGATCATGGCGGATCGCGATGTCGGCGATCTTGATTCCGGTTTGCGGATTGCACGCGGTGCCGCCCGCGACGATGCGGTTGTCGGCAAGATTTAGTCTGAAATCTTCCGACACGATCGGGGCGAAGCGCGGATCATCCGCGGCATCGGCGGCGCGGAGGCGACCGTCGAGCTGGAGCACGCCATCGACGAAGCGCCACTCGCCGCCTGCTTCGGACACGAGGATAGGGACGTTTCCGATCTGCCCCGAGGTGCCCGCAAACTGCCCCGCCGCGCCGCCGCGCACGGTGGTGCCGCTCAATTGGCCGATATTCAGCCGCGTAACGCGGTCGGCCCCGCCCAGCCGCACCGCCAGCGCGTCCGCCGTGAAGCCGCCGCTGGCGATCGCATATCGTAGCGATGCCGCCGCGAGTTGAATCGGCGATTGGCCAAGGGTGCCGCCGAGCCGCGGGGATGTGATCCGCACGTCGTTCCCTGCCAGGCAGGTCGAGAGGCTGGCGGGCGCAAGTCGCAACCCGGCGAGTGCAAGCGTTCGGAACGCAACCGGAAAGCAGCCCTGCGGCAGGCTCTGCCCCGGGCGCAGCGCGATCGGCACCCGCAGTCCGCTGACACGACCATTTCCCAGCGGCCCGTCGAGCGTCGCCACGGTATCGAGCGCAATCCCGTCGGCGAAGGCGAAGCGTACCGGTTCGAGCGCAAGCCGCGCGCCGCCGCCTGAGAAGGGAGCAATGCGGGCAACGCCGCCGTCGCCCGAAAGCTGCGCATCGATGGCTGGAAAGCCGCCACCGGAAAGGCTGGCGCGCCCTGCCATCGTGACCCCGCCCGGCCAGCGCACGATCACCGGCGCTTCACCTTGCATCGCCAGCTTAGCACCGCTGACGCTCGTTGCGTTGAGCCCGGAAAGCTTGAGCGATCCCGAGCCCTCGCGATGCGACAAGGCATAGCGGGCGCGAACCTCGCTGCCGCGCTCGAGCCCGGCAAAGGCTTGCCGCAACGCTGCAACGAGCGGGCCTATGGGTGTTCCCTCACCGCCCTGGATCGAGGTCAATCGAGTCTGCAATGCGCGACCGGGTGCAACAGACCGGGCGAGGAAAGCACCCTCGCTCGCCACGGTGAGCTCGCGCGCGAAGCCGGCATCATAGCGCCCTTCGACCGCGACCCCACGCGCGTCGAGAAAGGGCGCGCGCAACGATGCCGCGGCCAGATCGAAATTGCCTTTGGTCGATCCCGCGTTGCCATCGAAGGCAAGCGTTCCGCCGAACCCGGCGCCCGCGAGCTGCGGCATGGTTGCCGCCCGCACCGCAATTTCGGCTCGTCCTTGCCAGCTATCGAATTGTTCGCCGAAGCGACTGTCGATCCCGACGCGGACACCATCGACGCGTACGCCATTGCATACCAGCGCGGCGGAACTGATCGGCCCCTTGAAACGGGGGGCGCCGCCATTGCTCGCTACCGCACCCTTCGCGCGCAAATCATCGATGCCGCAGCCTTTATCGGACAGTCTTGGCGCGACAAGGGCAAGCGCGCCTTCGAACCCGTCGCGCACGTTGCCGCTGCCGAGCAGCCCGATCCCGACAAAGCCATACGGCGTTTCCAGCCTCATCCGCGCGTCGCGCAGATCAAGCGCGAGATCGGGCAGGCGGAAGGGCTTACCCGATGGCGCGGGAAGCAGGCGATCGACCGCGCCGAGATTGAGCTTTCCATCGACCAGCCGCCCCTTGAGGCGCACGCCGCGAGCCCGGACAGCGCGTACGGAGACTCCGGTGAGCCCCGCCCCAAGATCGACTTCGACCCAGTCTGCGGTCAGATCGGGATCGCGCGGGTCTCCAATCGACAGTCGCTCGATCCGCTGCGTGCGCGGGCCGACCTGAGTTATGGTGTAGCGGGCATCGACCTTGCGCGCCGCGAACTGCGCCTCAGCAAAGCGGTTGGCGATCGAGACGCGCTCGATCCAGACCGCGAGCAGCGCAACAAGCGCGAGCAAGGTGAACCCACCGAGCAGTCGCAACGGGGTGACACGCATCGACCTATCCAAGCCGCGCCCGGGCCGAGCGGCAAGCCTGATTGCACGCGCGCAGCGCGTCGCTTAGGGGCGCGGTCGATGCCATCGCGCCGCCCTGCCCTGCTCGCAATGAACCCGCGCTGACGCCGTGGCGGTCTATACCCACATCGCCGCCGAAGAGATGGATGCGCTGCTCTCCGAATATGATGTCGGCTCGCTGACATCGGCTAAGGGCATCGCCGAAGGAGTCGAGAACAGCAATTATCTGATCGAGACGACGCGGAGCCGCTACATTCTGACGATCTACGAAAAGCGCGTCGATGGCGGCGATCTCCCCTTCTTTCTCGCGCTGCTCGATCACCTCGCGGACAAGCAATGCCCCGTACCGCGAACGATCCACGACCGTTCTGGTTCCGGTTTGCGGCAATGGCAGGGCAAACACCTTGCGCTGATCGAGTATCTGCCGGGTGTCTCGGTGAGCTATCCTTCTCCCGCCAAGGCGCGCGCAGTCGGCGCTGCGCTAGGTCAGATGCACCGCGCGGTCGTCGATTTTCCGCAGTCGCGGCCTAACGATCTCGGCCTGCCCGGCTGGCGCGCGCTCGCCGAGCGTTGCGGCGGCGATCTCGACCATATCCAGCCCGGGCTCCAAGCGCGCGTGGCCGAGGAGCTCGATTTTCTGGAATCTCACTGGCCGCACGACCTCCCCCGCGCAGTCATTCACGCCGATCTTTTCCCCGACAATGTCTTGATGCTGGGAGACCGCGTCACGGGGTTGATCGATTTCTATTTCGCTTGCGAAGACATTCGCGCCTGGGATCTCGCAGTGACGCACGCGGCGTGGAGTTTTTCCGGCGATGGCACTCGCTATCGCGACGACGTCGGCGCGGCGTTGATCAAGGGCTATCGCAGCGAGATTGGAGACGACGAAGCCGAAGCGAGAGCCTTTGCGATCCTGGCACGCGGCGCCTGCCTGCGCTTCCTGCTGACCCGCGCCTGGGACTGGCTCAACACGCCCGCCGACGCGCTCGTGACGCGCAAGGACCCGATCGCCTTTCTCAACCGCCTCGAACATTACGCGGCGCTGTGAGCGAACTCCCCCACGTCATCATCGCCACCGATGGCGCGTGCAAAGGCAATCCCGGCCCAGGCGGATGGGGCGCGCTCATTCGGATGGGCACGCGCGAAAAGGAGCTTTCGGGCGGCGAGCCTGTCTCGACCAACAACCGCATGGAACTGATGGCGGCGATTCGCGCGCTGCAGGCGCTCAGGAAACCGTGCCGCGTCACGCTGATGACCGATTCTGTCTATGTCCGCGACGGCATCACCAAATGGACCGCGGGCTGGCAGCGCAACGGCTGGCGCACCGCCGACAAGAAGCCGGTCAAGAATCAGGAATTGTGGCAGGAGTTGCTCGAAGCGGTGAAGCCGCACCGGATCGAATGGCAATGGGTCAAGGGCCATGCCGGCCATCCCGAAAACGAACGCGCTGACAAACTCGCCTGCGATGCCGCCTTGATCGCGGCGCATTCGAGTGCATAACCTGCGTTAGCTATTTATCGGGGAGTCGGCGGATGCAGTTCGAGGTGTACAAGGACAAGGTTGGCGAACATCGCTGGCGGCTGCGCCACAGCAACGGCAACATCCTTGCGACCGCGAGCGAAGGCTATGCCTCCCGCGCCTCTGCAATGAAGTGCATCGAGAATGTCCGCAATTCCTCGAGCGCGGAGATCGTAACGGTCAAGTGAAGCGGCGCGGCGAGTAGAATGTCGCGTCGATATTTCTGACCATCGCATCGGCCTTGCCGCCGAGCAGCAGCGCAGCGCACAATTTGCTCGCAGCGGGCGAGGTCTGGATGCCGACACCGCCCTGCCCGGCGCACCAGAAGAAGCCCGTGACGTGCGGATCGAAGCCGAAAACCGGCAAGCGATCGGGTGCGAAGCTGCGCAGCCCTGCCCATTTGCGTTCGACCGCACCGACCTTCCAGTCAGTCACGGTCTCGAAACGATCGATCGCGATCGCCACGTCCAGATCCTCGGGCGCGGCATCGCATGGGTCGACCGGGGTTTCATCGTGCGGGCAAAGCCATAGGCGCCCCCCGGCCTCGGCGCGGAAATAATAGGTGCCGGCTATGTCGATGCAGAAGGGCATATTCTCCGGCACTTCGCCATCGACGCGGACCTGGACGATGGTGCGGCGCATCGGCTGAATGCCGACCGGCTTTGCGCCGGCCTGCAGCGCGACGACGTCGGCCCAAGCTCCGGACGCATTGACGATCGTCCGGGCGTCGATCGCCTCGCGCCCGTCGGAGATTCGCCACTCGTCGCCATCGCGCGTGATAGTCTCGACGCGAAAGCGCGTCTGCAATCTGCCGCCGGCGCGGCGGAACGTGGCAAGGAAGTGCTGATGAAGCGCTGCGACGTCGATATCGGCGCAATCCTCTTCGATTACGCCGGATACGAGAACAGGATTTGCGCGCGGCACCAGCACCTTGATCCCGGCATGATCGATCCGGGTCAGTGCGACCCCCGTTCCTTCGAACGCTTCCTCGAGCGCGTCGAGCAGCGGGAGGCTCGCCTGATCGGCGAGGTTAAGGTTGAAGCGCGGCCTGAGCACGCCGAGCTCTTGCAGCAGAGGGCGCGAGGCCGTGGTCAGCGGCTGAACGTTCGGTCCGCCCAGCGTTTCGTGCCAAAAGGCAGCCGAGCGGCCGGTGGTGTGATAGCCCGGCATATCTTCGGCCTCGAGCAGCACCACGCGGGCATGGGCAGCGAGCTCGGCGGCGACGCTCGCACCGGCAATCCCCGCGCCAATCACAGCGAAATCATAAACGCTCATGCCGCAACCCTATCGAGCAAGGCGTCGATCAATGCGAGCGCTTCATCGCGCGGGCCATCGCGTTCGCGCAGGATCTCGTGCGCGACATCGTCGCCAAACATGTGCAGCAGCGCGTGCGGCATGCGCGCCGCGACGTGGCGGATCGCGTCGGGCGAAACGAGCTTATCGCCATCGGTACCGATGATCGTGATGGGCACGTCGATCTCGGCGAGCGGAGCCTTGCTTTGCAGCCAGAGCGACGAGCCGTAAGCCTCGGCAAGCCAGCCGAGCGTCGGTGGGCCGAGCGCGAGCTCCTGCTTTTCACGCTTCCACCACGTCTCGTCATCGTAGCGGCTGAGGTCAGAAGTCAAGAAACGCTGTCGCGACGCGCCGGGCAGTGCCGGTCGCTCGTTGCTCTTCCACGCCGGTCGTGTCGCAAGCCTGCCGCGCGCGAGCGCTCCGACCAGCGCCGCGACCCATGACAGCGGCAGCGGCTTGGTCTCGAAACCGAGCATCGGCGCGACCAGAACCACACCATCGGGCGAAATACGCTTTTCCGAGAGCGCGCGCAGGATCAGATGCCCGCCCATGCTATGGCCGATGACCACCCTTGGCCCCGAGGCCTCCCAATCGCCGCAGAACTCGGCAAGATCGTCGATCCAGATGCGGAAGCCTGGGCCGTGACCGACCATTGGATCGGCGTGCAGCCGCCCCGATCCGCCCTGACCGCGCCAATCGAACGCGGTTACGCGCCAACCGCGATCATGCCAGTGCCGAAAGGCTTCGAGATATTTCTCGATAATGTCCGCCCGCCCGCCCTGAAACAACACGCTTCCCCGCGCCTCTCCTTCGGCGGGCCAATCGAATACGCGGATCGGCCAGCCATCGCGCATCGGCTGCATCTTGAGCGTCGCACCCGGCGGATAGGCGCGGCGCGGATGAGGGGTTTCGGGCATCAACGGATGGTTACTGTTTCGTAAGTGGTTGCCGTTACTGGCACAGCCCCATGACCATAGAAACACCCGAATTGGTGCTTGCCGCGGGGCTCGCGTTGCTGCTCCTGACGACCTGCGTCACCGATTGGCGGAAACGCGATATTCCCAACTGGCTGACTGCAACGGTCGCGTTGGCGGCGCCCCTATTCTGGTGGGCGGCGGGAGTCACGCTCTGGCCGGACGCCGCGATACAGGTCGGCGTGGCGCTCGCGACCTTCGCGGTCGGCGCGGCGCTGTTCCATTTCGGCGCGATGGGGGGCGGAGACGTCAAGCTGCTCGCAGCGCTCGCGCTCTGGTTTCCGGCGCTGAGCTTCGTCAATCTGATTGTCGTGATGTCGATCATCGGCGGCATTCTGACGCTGGCGCTGCTCATCCATCACCGCCGCCTCGCGCGGCCCGGAAATCCGGAGATTCCGTACGGCATCGCCATCGCCACGGCAGGGCTGTGGGGACTTGCCGAACGATATTTTAACCATTTCGCCTGAAGAAGGCGATCGTCTGAAATGACTGAGGGTCAGGGGGTTTAGCATCATGGATGCCAAGAAGATTGCGCTGCTGGTGGCGGCCTTGATCGTGGCGGCGGGGACAGCGTTTTTTGCTCGATCGCTGTTCAGTCAATCCGCGGCGCCGCAGGCGGCGGCCGTGGCGCAAGCTACGGGGCCGGAAATCCTGGTCGCGACCCGCGCACTGCCCGTCGGCACGATCATCGAGCCCGACAGCTTCCGCTTCCAGCCTTGGCCCAAGGATCTGGTCGAGAACGCGTACTATCTCAAGAATGAGGTCGAACTGGCGAGCCTTGCAGGCACCGTCGTTCGCGCGCCGATCACTGCGGGTCAGCCGCTTACCCAAGGTGCGCTCGTCGCGCCCGGCGATCGCGGCTTTCTCGCAGCGGCCCTCGGCCCGGGAATGCGCGCCGTCACCGTGTCGGTCACCGCCCAGGGCGGCGTCGCCGGCTTCGTCTTTCCGGGTGACCGCATCGACATCGTCCTGACCCAGCAAGTGTCCGGCGAAGGCTCACAAACCTTGAAGGCGTCCGAGACCATCATTCGCAACGTCCGCGTGCTGGCGACCGACCAGCGCACCGTCACTGAGGATGAGGAAGGCAAGAAGCAGGTCGTGACCTATTCGAATGTCACGCTCGAGGTGACGCCGCGGATCGCCGAGAAAATCGCGGTCGCGCAGGCGATCGGCCAGCTCTCGCTGTCGCTGCGATCGATCGCGGACAACACGGCAGAGCTCGAACGCGCGATTGCCGCCGGCGAAGTCAGCGTGCCCGAGGGCGACGATCCCAAGGCGGAGAAGCGCCTGCTCGTCGCGGTGGCTTCGCGTCCGACCGACAGTGATCCGACTTATGTCACCGGTGCCGATGTCTCACGCTTCCAGCGCCGCACGGTGCCCAAGGCGGGAGGCGGCGCTTCGGCGATGGTCGCCCCGCGCGGTGCACCGGTGAGCCTGATCCCGGTCGAGCGCAAGGGCCCGACGGTGAGGATCGCGCGTGGCAACAACGTCACAGAAGTTCCGGCAGGGGGAAATTAAGATGAGCCGCGCATTCATGAAATCGCAGCGCCAGCTGCTGACGGCAGTTGCCGCAGCCGCCACCATCGTCGCGAGCTTGGCGCCCATATCGCCGGCAATGGCGCAACGGACCACCGGCAAGGTGCGGACGATGGCGCGGGTCGCCGATCTGCCCCCGGGTACGCAGCGTCCTGCCAGTGAGATCAGCCTCTCGATCGGCCAAGGCCAGCTGGTTTCCCTGCCCGCCAACGCCGCGAATGTCTGGGTGTCGAACCCGACCGCCGCCGACGTCTATGTCAACAATCCGCGCCAAATCTATGTGTTCGGCAAGGAATTCGGCGAGGCGACGGTTTACGCGACCAGCGCCAGCGGCGCGGTCCTTTACGCAACCAACATCTACGTCGCACAGAATTCGACGTCGGTCGACAGGATGATACGGCTGGCAATGCCCGACGCCGACATCAAGGTGACGATGGCGGGCCAGCTCGCGGTGCTTACCGGCACCGTGGCAACGCCTGACGACGCCGAACAAGCGGAGCGCATCGTGCTTGCCGCGCTCAATCCCGGCGTCGACATCAACGCCGCGAATGCCACGCTCAAGATTGGCGTGGTGAGCCGCTTGAAAGCCGCGACGCCGCTGCAGGTCAACCTCCAGGTCAAGATCGCCGAGGTCAACCGCTCCTTTGCCAAGGAAATCGGGGTCAATCTGCTCTCTCGCGATTCGACCGGCGGCTTCAATTTTGGGGTGGCGCAGGGGCGTAGCTTCGGCAGCATCGGCAATGCCAACATCTCGTCATTGCCATTGCTCGACGCCTCATCGGTGTTCGGATTGCCCGCCGGCTCGATCTCGCTGCCGTTCGATCCGCGCATCGGCCAGTTCGTGACACGCGGCGGCACGGTGTTCGATTTCACCAATCTGGGACAAGGCGCTGGCAAGACCGCGTTCGGGCTCGCCGGAAGGCTGCTGGGCGTCGATATCTCGACCGCGCTCGACCTTGCCGAAACCAGCGGGCTGCTCACCACGCTCGCCCAGCCCAATTTGACGGCGCTGTCTGGGGAAACCGCAAGCTTCCTCGCCGGCGGTGAAATTCCGATCCCCAAAGCGGCGACGCTTGGCGCGGTCGAGATCGAGTACAAGCCCTACGGCGTCAGCCTGGCCTTTACGCCGATCGTGCTTTCAGACGGCCGCATCTCGATGCGCGTACGCCCGGAAGTTTCCGAACTGTCGAACGAGGGTGCGATCCGGATCAACGGGTTCGACGTTCCCGGCATCTCGACGCGCCGCGCCGAAACGACGATCGAACTCGGCTCCGGTCAATCGTTCATGATCGGCGGCCTGATGCGGTCGCTGACGGCAAACACGATCACCAAAGCCCCGGGTGCCGGCGATCTTCCGATCCTTGGCGCGCTGTTCCGGTCCAATTCGTTCCGGCGCAACGATACCGAGTTGATGATCATCGTCACGCCCTACCTGGTGAAGCCGGTTTCGGCCGATCAGATCAAGCTGCCGACCGATGGTTATCTCGCCCCGACAGATGCCGAGCGCTTGCTGCTTGGTAAGACGTTTGAAGGCAAGACCGGGCAACAACGCCCTGTGCCGACATCCGCGCCCGACACGACGATCGTTCGCCCACAGGTCGGGGTGGTCGCGCCGCCGCTGGTGCCGCCGGCACCGGTGAAGGGCGGCAAGAAGGCAACGGCAAGCGGCAGCGGCAGCATCCGCCCAGGCTTCAGCAACTAAGTTTCGAGGAGGAGCATGACAATGCACAGGATCGCTCTCGCACCGCTCGCGTTGATCGGGCTTTCGCTCGCGGCGTGCGGCGGCACCAACAATCGCGGCCTCGAAACGGTGCACCAGCCGGTCGTGAGCCGCACCAACTATGTCTATGATCTTCCCGCGACCATCTCGAGCGAGGAGAGCGCGCGCCTGACCGATTGGTTCGACTCGATCGGCGTCGGCTACGGTGACCGGATCGCGGTCGACGACCCGAGCAACAGCTATGGCGCGCGCGAGCGCGTGGCGGAACTTGCCGCAAGCTATGGTTTGCTGGTCGAAAGCAACGCCCCGATCACACCCGGCGCGATCACGCCCGGTTCGGTCCGCGTCATCGTCAGCCGCTCGCGCGCCGAAGTTCCGGGCTGCCCGGACTGGAGTCGCGATAGCGCATCCGAATTCGCCGGCGCTGCGATGTCCAACTATGGCTGCGCGACCAACTCGAACCTGGCGGCGATGGTTGCCAATCCCGAGGATTTGATACTCGGCCAAAGCGGCGAGGGCGCTGGGACGGACGCGCGTGCCGCCGCCAAGGCAATCAAAGTTTACCGTGATTCGGTACCCACCGGCACACAGGGCTTGAAAGCGCCCGGCACGAGAGGCGGACAATGAACGCTCCCTGGTCTCCGGCGCGCGCGGGCGCGTCTACGCGCGATCCGTTCGCGGCCTTCGTCTGCGACGAATCGACGGCGGATACGATGCGTCCGGTGTGCATCGAGCTCGGTTGGCAGATCGAGAAAATCCACAAGGGTGGGTTGCGCAATGCAGTCCAGAGCCTTTCGGTCGCGGCCAGCCCGCACATATTGTTCGTCGATTTATCCGAAAGCGGCGATCCGTTAAACGACATCAACGCGCTTGCCGAAGTGTGCGAGCCCGGTACGGTCGTGATCGCCGCCGGCGAGGTCAACGATGTCCGGCTTTACCGCGATCTCGTTTCGAGCGGCATCCAGGACTATTTGCTCAAGCCGTTCAGCGCCGATCAGCTTCGTGAAGCCTTCGCGCATGCGCAGGCTGTGCTCAACGGGCCGCGTCACAATGAAGGCGCGGTCGAACGTCCACACTTGCTCAGTGCGGTAATCGGCGTGCGCGGCGGCGTCGGTGGATCGACGATCGCCTCGTCGCTGGCATGGCTTTTCAGCGATGGACATAAGCGATCGACTTCATTGCTCGATCTCGACGTCCATTTCGGCACCGGCGCATTGGCGCTCGATCTCGAACCCGGGCGCGGTCTGACCGACGCGATCGAAAATCCGGGCCGTATCGATGGACTGTTCATCGAGCGGGCCATGGTGCGCGCCAACGACAAGCTTTCGATCCTGTCTTCGGAGGCACCGATCAACCAGCCGATGCTGACCGACGGCGGCGCCTTCTTCCAGCTGCTCGAAGAGATGAAGGCCGCATTCGAATGCACCGTGGTCGATCTACCGCGCAACATGCTTGTGCAATATCCGCATCTGATCAACGACGTGCAATCGGTGGTTGTTGTTGCCGAGCTGACATTGGCCGGCGCGCGCGACATGATCCGGCTGCTGTCGTGGCTCAAATCGAACGCCCCTCAGGCCAACACGATCGTCGTCGTCAACCGCGTCGGGCCTGGCGGAACCGCCGAGATCAGCCGGAAGGATTTCGAGGCCTCGATCGAACGCAAGATCGACTTCGCGATCCCGCTCGATCCTAAGATCGTTTGCCAAGCGGCAAAGCTTGGAAAGGCCGTCGCCGAAGTCGGCAAGGGCAGCAAGGTCGGGCAAGAGTTGGTGGCGATCGGCAATCGGCTGATCGCAACCGCGGACGGCTCCGAAGAGGCCGTCAGCGACGCCAAGGCCGGGGGTGGTTCGCTTGCGAGCAAGCTTGCAAGCTTCAAGCTGCAGCTGCCCAAGCGCAACAAGGACAAGCCCGCGACGGTGACGCTGAGCAAGGCCTGATGGAGCCGATCACGCCTTTGCAGATCCTGATGCTCGGCGGCGGTGCGCTGTTGACGCTGGTGATCATTGCGCTTGCTTTCGCTGGGCCGTCGAGCGGAAAGGCGGTCAATCGCCGCCTCGATTCACTGCGCGAGCGCCACAGCGACGCCGTGGCGATCGCGATGGAATCGCAGATGCGCAAAATTGCTGCGAACCAGCAATCGCGCGCCAATTCGGTGATGGAGCAATATCTGCCCAAGCCGGAACTGCTGAAAAAGCGGATTGTGCGGACGGGCAAGAACTGGACACTTGTCAAATACTCGCTGACTTCGGCGGCAATCGCGGTTTTCGTGGCGGCGATCGGTATGCTGAAGGGCGCCCCTCTCCTACTCAGCGTGCTTGGCGGGTTGGCGCTGGGTCTGATGATCCCGCACATGCTGGTGAGCATGCAGATCAACAAGCGCATCCTCAATTTCAATGCGCGTTTCCCGGATGCAATCGAGCTTATGGTTCGCGGCCTGCGATCGGGCCTGCCCATCTCCGAAACGCTGGGCATCGTCGCGAGCGAGCTTCCCGATCCGGTCGGCATGGAGTTTCGCGGCGTCGCGGATCGCATCAAGATCGGCAAGACGATGGAAGCTGCACTCGAAGAGGCGGCCGAACGCATTGGGACGCCCGAATTCCAGTTCTTCACCATCACGCTTGCGATCCAACGCGAAACCGGCGGCAACTTGGCGGAAACGCTGATGAACCTGGCCGAGGTGTTGCGCAAACGCGCGCAGATGAAGCTGAAGATCAAGGCGATGTCTTCGGAGTCGAAGGCCTCCGCCTACATCATCGGCGCTCTGCCGTTCATGGTCTTCGGCATCATCTATTATGTCGATCCCAACTATATGTCGCAATTCTTCACCGATGAGCGGCTGATCATTGCCGGTCTCGGCGGAATGGTGTGGATGGCAATCGGCGCGTTCATCATGTCGCGCATGATCAGCTTCGAAATCTAGGCGGTAACGATGCAAGGCCAGGGCCCGACACTGCTGGGAATAGACGTTTTCTACGTCGCGACGATGCTGGCGGCCGTAGCCGTCGCCGCCGTGCTGTTCGCTATCTATATGGCGACGACGGTGCGCGATCCGATGGCGGCGCGGGTGAAGGCGCTCAACGAGCGTCGCGAGCAGCTCAAGGCCGGCATCGTCGCCTCGACCGGCAAGCGCCGCGCCAAGCTGACCAACAAAAACGAAACCACCGACAGAATGAAGTCGCTCCTGTCGAGCCTCAAGGTTCTGCAGGAAAGCCAGTTCAAAACCGCGCAGCACAAGCTTGTCCAGGCGGGCATCCGGTCGAAGGACATGGCGGTCGCGGTCATCTTCGCGCGCATGGTGATGCCGATCGTGCTCGGCGGCGGGATGGTGCTGGCGGTCTACGTCTTCGGCGCCTTCGCCGATTATTCCGATATGAAGCGGTTCGGCATCGTCGCGGGTTCGCTGATCCTGTCGTACAAAGCGCCGGACCTTTACGTGCAGAACCGGGTGACGAAACGTTCGGACGCTATCCGCAAGGGGTTGCCCGACGCGCTCGATCTGCTGGTGATCTGCGCCGAGGCGGGGTTGACGGTCGATGCCGCATTCCATCGCGTCGCAAAGGAATTGGGCAAGGCCTATCCGGAACTGGGCGACGAATTCGCGCTCGCCGCGATTGAGCTCGGCTTTCTCACCGAACGCCGGCAGGCCTTCGAGAACCTCGCCTATCGCATCGATCTGGAAGCGGTTCGCGGCGTCACCACGACCATGATCCAGACCGAGAAATACGGCACGCCGCTTGCCTCAGCGTTGCGCGTGCTTTCGGCGGAGTTCCGCAACGAACGCATGATGCGTGCCGAGGAAAAGGCCGCGCGTCTTCCCGCGATCATGACGATTCCGCTGATCCTGTTCATCCTGCCGGTGCTGTTCATCGTCA
>CBDUBW010000003.1:0-38200 GCA_965365485.1 uncultured Aquisediminimonas sp. | reverse complement strand
ACCAGCCGCGCCTCGCCCGCTGCCTCTTCACCGAGATTGGCGAAGGCCGCTACAGGATCGTCGAAGAACATCACGCCATGGCGCGAGACCAGCATATCGGGATAGAACCACCCATCCTGCCAGGTCGCCGCGTCGGCGACAGCGAAATCGCAGCGCGCGCCCTCAGGCAGCCGCGCCTTGGCGGCTTCAATGAGATCGAGCGACACGTCGATACCGAGCACGCGCGCGCCGGGCTTTGCCGCGGTCAATCGCAGCGACAATTCGCCGGCACCGCACCCGATATCGAGGATCGAATGCGACGCCCCCTTATCGAGAATGCGCTCGATCAACAGCTCGGTGAGAGATGCGAAGCTGCGGTCGGTGCGCGCATATTCGCGCGCCCAACTCTTGCCCGCTTGCGCTTCCCACTCCGCCCTTTGCATCGCCGCGGCACGCTAAGCCAAGATCGTCCGGCGTCAACGCAGTTTGTGCTTGCGTGAACGCGCGCGGAGTTTCAGCATCCGGGGAAATGCGCGCAGGCGCAGCTTTCGCCAGCGCGACCGTTCCAGGAGAGGGAGGCGGACGATGGCGAGCACCATCCCAGGCGTAAGAGCGATAGCATTGGTGGGCCCGGCAGGCGCGGGCAAGACGAGTCTCGCCGAAGCCATGTTGTTCGCTACCGGCGCGATCAATCGGTTGGGCAGCGTCGAAGCGGGCACCACCGTCGGCGATGCCAGCGTCGAAGCACGCGCGCGCAAGGGTTCGACCGAACTCAACCTCTTTCGAATCGACTACCTCGGAGACAAGTTCGCGATCATCGACACTCCGGGATCGGTAGGCTTCGTTGCCGATGGGCTGGGCGCGTTGGCGAGCGCGGATATGGCGATCGTCGTGGTCGATCCGGAGCCCGATCGCGCCGCGCTCGCCGAACCGATCCTCAGACGGCTCGATGCTATGGAACTGCCGCACGCCATTTTCGTCAACAAGATCGACGCTGCCAAGGGCCGCATTCGCGACTTGCTCGAAGCCATGCAACCGATGAGCGCCGCCCCCCTGGTCGCCCGTCAAATCCCGATACGCGAGGGCGATACGGTGAAGGGGTTCGTCGATATCGCGCTTGAACGCGCGCATCGTTACGTTCCCGGCAAAGAAAGCGAACGCATTGATATCCCTGCAGACTTGGCCGAGCGTGAGGCGAGCGAGCGATATCATCTGCTCGAAACGCTCGCTGACCATGACGACGCGCTGCTCGAAAAATTGCTGATGGACGAGACGCCCGATCTCGATCTCGTCCTCGCCGATCTGGCCAAGGAGGCGCAGGCATCGCAAGTGATCCCCGTCTTCTTCGGATCAGCGACCAGCGGCTTCGGCATCAACCGGCTGCTCAAGATGATCCGCCATGAAGCGCCGCCGGTGGCGCGCGCGGCGGCGCGGATGGGTGTCAATGGCCGGGGCGTTCATGTCTTCAAGGTCGCGAACGGCGGCGCCGTCGGGCGGCTCGCGCTCGCCCGCGTGCTCGGCGACGGGCTTGTCGAAGGGGCCGAGCTTGGCGATCACGTGAGAGCAGGTGCGTTGTTCTCGGTGCAGGGCGAGAAAACCAGCAAGCTGACGCAGGCCGTTTCGGGCGAGGTGGTCGCCATCGCCAAGGCCGATGGGGCCAAGCCGGGTATGCTGTTCGGCGCGAATGATCCCGGCAGCGAGGCGCTCGTCGCGCTGCCGCCGCGCAATGCGACGATCGCCGTCTCAGCGAAGAACCGCAACGACGACGTCAAGCTTTCGTCCGCGCTCCACAAGCTTGTCGAGGAAGACCCGGCGCTGAGCTGGTCGCAGGACGATGCCTCGCACGAGACGCTGTTGCGGGGCGTCAACGACGAACATCTGAACGTCACGCTCGCCCGGCTGAAGCGGCGATATGGTGTCGAGGTTTCGACGCAGCCGCCGCGCGTCGCTTATAAGGAATCGATCCGAAAGAGCGTCACGCAGCGCGGCCGTCACAAGAAGCAGTCGGGCGGGCATGGCCAATATGGCGATTGCGTAATCGAAGTGCGGCCACTGGCGCGGGGCGAGGGCTTTCAGTTCGTCGACAAGATCACTGGCGGCGTCATTCCCAAGCAATGGATCCCTGCGGTCGAGGCGGGGGTGCGCGACGCTATGCAGAAAGGGCCACTTGGCTTTCCCGTCGTCGATGTCGCGGTGACTCTGATCGACGGCTCGTTTCACTCGGTCGATTCCTCGGAGATCGCGTTCCGCATCGCCGGGCGGACGGCGATGAGCGAGGCATTGGCGCAGTGCGCTCCCTATCTGCTCGAACCCGTAGCGCACGTCGCGATCACCGCGCCGCCGGGCACGGCCTCGAAGATGGGATCGGTGGTGTCGAGCCGTCGCGGCCAAATCCTCAATCTTGGGCCGCATCCCGAATGGCAGCGCTGGGATCTGGTCGAGGCCCATCTCCCAGAATCGGCAGTTCAGGGTCTCGATGCCGAACTGCGTTCGCTCAGCCAGGGCCTCGCGACTTTCGAGACCAAGTTCGATCATCTTTCCGAACTGTCGGGCAAGCACGCCGATGAGGTGGTGAAGGCCGCAGCCTAATCGTTTCGAGCGATCAGTGCTGCCAACTCGCGGACCAGTTTGGCGGCCAGAATCGCAGTGACTTCGTTGCGATCGAAGCCGGGGTTGAGCTCGACGATGTCCGCCCCGACAATCGGCGCCGTTTGAGCATGGAGCACGGCCACCACCTCGCGCACCGTCAGTCCGCCCGGCTCCGGGTGCGCGACACCCGGTGCCTCGGATGGATCGATACCGTCCATATCGATGCTGATGTACAGCGGCCCCTCCAGCACCGGCACCATGCCCGGCGTGAAGCCCCTCATCGGCACGATCTCCACCCCGAATTTCGCGGCCTGCTCGCGGCAATGGCGGTTGAGCGTGCGAATGCCGACCTGGACGAGCCGACGGCACTGCCGCTCCTCCAATATGCGTGCGAAGGGCGAGGCGTGCGAAAAGCGGTTGCCGCCGAAATCCTCGTAAAGGTCGGGGTGCGCATCGAAGTGCAGGATGCTGACCGGCCCGTGTACACGCGCGACGCCGGCCACCGCCGGAAAGCTGATCGCGTGATCGCCTCCCAGTGCGATCGGCACGCCTTCGGTGGCAGCCTCGGCGATGGCGTCGCCGACGGTGTCGAAATCACTTTCGCTTTCTGAAAGGGCGAGGTCGCCCAGATCATCCAGAGCGATGTCGACTCCGATCTCGGGCCCCAGTTCGCTCGCCATGTTGCCGCGATCGCTCGACAACGCCGCGCGGATTGCGGCAGGCGCTTGCGCCGCGCCACGCGCGAACGAGCTGTTGATGTCGGTCGGCAGCCCGATCATGCGAATGGAGGGCATCGCGGCTCCTGCGAAACGTGCGCCCGACAGGATTCGAACCTGTGGCCCCCAGATTAGGAATCTGGTGCTCTATCCTGCTGAGCTACGGGCGCGCGCTCTTCGGTTAGGCGCGCGTGCCAAGAGGGTCAATTGCGCTGTTCGGGCGGCACGACCGGGAAGAGCAAGGGCATGACGGCGATGCCATCCTCGACCAGGGCCGCGGCTTCCTCGCGCGTCACTTGGCCGTGGATGGTCGCGCGGTCGACCTCGCCGGCATCCATAGCGCGCGCCTTCGCATCGAATTCACGTCCGACCCATTCAGATTTCGCGATCAGCTTCGCCTGCACTTCGGCCATCGCCGCGATCAACGCCTTTCTTTCGGCATCTTCAGCAGGAGCAGCGCTGGCGACGGGCAGCGTTTCACCACGCATATTCGACTTCGCCGAAATACGCGGCGCCATCACCGCCTTGTCGACATCGCTTTGCCCACACAGCGGACAGGCGATGAGCGCGCGATCCCGCTGGTCCTCGAATGCGGCGGTGCTTGCAAACCAGGCTTCGAAGACATGGCCGTTGGCTGCGCATTTGAGGTCGAAGACGATCATTGCCGTTCGACTTGGGGAATGGCGCGGCGATGCGCAAGCACCGGAATGCGTTGGCGCACCTCCGCCACCTGAGCGAGATCGATCTCCGCAAAGCCCAGCCCCGGCGTTGCGCCGAGATCGAGCACTACCTGTCCCCAGGGATCGACGACAAGCGAATGGCCATAGGTTTGACGCCCATCCTCATGATCGCCAGCCTGAGCGGCGGCGACGATCCAGCAGGCATTTTCAATAGCGCGGGCGCGAAGCAAAGTCTCCCAATGCGCCTTGCCGGTCGGGACGGTGAAGGCGGCGGGGACGGCAACGACCTCCGCCCCGCCTTCGCTCAATGCCGCAAAGAGCGCAGGAAATCGCAGATCATAACAGACTGTCAAACCCAGTTTGCCGACGGGGGTATCCGCCACGGCTACCGCCTGACCCGGCGCATAGGCCGCGGATTCGCGCCAACTTTCGCCTGACGCCAGATCGACATCAAACAAATGGATCTTGTCATAGCGCGCGCGAGTTTGACCGTCGCTATCGATCAGCACACTGCGGTTCGCAAGCTTGCCACCCTCCCCCGTGACCGCAAGCGATCCGATCGCGACCCATATGCCGTGCTCGCGCGCCGCGGTGCGCACCGCCGCGAGCACGCCATCGTCGGCCTCAGAGCGGATATGTGCGGCCGAGCGCTTGCGATTGCGATCGAGTAGGCCTGACATTTCCGGCGTGAACAGCATCACCGCCCCGCCCGCCGCAGCTTCGGCAATCGCGTCTACCAGTTGCGCCGCATTGGCTCCGGGATCGATCCCGGCGGTCATCTGCAATAACGCGATCCGCATCGCCTAAGCGGCGAGCATCGTATCGAGGCCGCCTCTGCCATCGAGCGCGACCAGATCATCGCACCCGCCGATATGAACGCCGTCGATGAAGATTTGCGGCACCGTGCTGCGGCCACCCGAACGCTCGATCATCGTCTGACGCTTTGCGGCATCCATCGTGATGTCGATATCTTCGAAAGCCACGCCCTTCTTGCTGAGCATCGCCTGCGCGCGCGCGCAATAGGGGCACATGAACTTGGTGTACATTTCGACTTTGGCCATGAAGCGAACGTGGGTACTTCGCCCGGCGATGTCAATCGCCGCGCACGACCCGCGCCCAACTGACCAATCTGACCTGCGCCGCCCCTGCCCGTTTCAGCGTCCGCGCGCAGCCATCGCTCGTCGCACCGCTCGTATAGACGTCATCGACAAGCAGGATGTTGCGGCCCGCAATGTGTGGCTTGCGGGAAAGTGGCACGGCGAAGGCTTGCCTGAGCGCATCCGCACGATTCCGCGCGTTCAGGCTGCCGAGCGAAGGCGTGTGCCTGACCCGCAGCAGCGAGTCACAGTCAACGCTGAATCCGGTAAGTTCAGTAAGATGATCGGCGATCAACTTCGCTTGATTGAATCCGCGAGACCAGATCCGCCAGCGATGCAGAGGCACCGGCACAAGCAGCCACTCGCCTCCCGGCGGCAGACGGCGCGCCATCGCCCGCGCGACGAACCCGGCCAACGCCACTCTGCGACCATGCTTCAGCCGCAAAGCGATCGTGCGGGCGACGTCTCCATAGATTACGGCCGCCGCCGCGCCATCGTGGCTGGGCGGACTCGCCATGCATGGTGCGCATTGGTCGATCAATGGCGGCAGTGGCGTTCCGCAGCTTACGCAGCCACGATCGGTGAGGAAATCGAGATCGCTCCAGCAATCGCGACACAAGGTCTCGCTGTCCGGCACGATCGCGCCACAGGCCGCGCATCGCGGAGGCAGAGCGAAATCGATGATTGGCCTGAAAAATCGCCTCACCGCAATCATGGCGAACTTGTCGCCAATCGCGTCACGTCGCACAAGCAGACATGCTAGCCGAAGACATATTCTCGCGCACCGCGCGCCGTGCCCGGCTGGCACGTTCGGAAGCGGCCGATCCGGCCGATCGCTGGTTGCTCGAATATATGGCGGCCGAGACCCTTGCGCGGCTCGGCGCGGTCAATCGCCGGTTCGAGCGGGCCTTGGTCCTCGGGGCGACGACGCCGACGCTTGTGGAGAGCCTGCGATCCCGCAAAATCGCGCTGCCTTCGAGACAGGTGCGGTTCGATGAAGACCGTCTGCCGTTCGGCGATGGCACGTTCGATCTCGTCATCGCCAATGGCGGGCTCGACAGCGTCAACGATCTGCCCGGCGCTATGCTGCTCATCCGCCGTTCTCTGCGGCGCGAGGGGCTATTTCTCGGCGCCATGATCGGCGCCGGGTCGCTCCCCGCCGCGCGACGCGCTTTTGCTGACGAGACCCCGGCCACACGCCGCTTCCACCCTCAGATCGACATTCGCGGCGTCGGCGATCTCCTGCTGCGCGCGGGCTTCTTCCAGCCAGTGGTCGATGGCGAGAGCGTGACAGCCCGCTATTCGCGTTTGTCCGATCTCGTTCGCGATCTCCGTGCCAATTGCCTTTCGAGTGCGTTGCCCGATCCTCGGCCCGTTTCGCGCTCCAGCTTTGCAGAGGCCCAGAAAGCGTTTCGCGATATGGCGGAGGGCGGGAAGACCGCGGAAACCTTTGCGCTCATTCATTTTACGGGATGGTCATCGGCCGCGATTTGAAGACGGCGGCCAATTATCGCTTCCTTAATACGTGTCTCGCTATCCGGCAGATCCCCACCAGGGAACACGAGACCGGGGAAACGACATGTTGGCATTTGCGCGCAGGCTTTTGCGCAGCAGTACAGGCGCGACCGCAGTCGAGTATGGCCTCATACTTGCGCTGATCGTGGTCGCGATGATGGGGGCGCTGTCCTTGATGGCGGGAAGCACCACCGGCATGTGGAACGGCGTCGCGACGATCGTCCAGAACAGCTGATCTAGCTTATTGACCCAAGCAGGCGGACTCGCCACCGCCCGGACCATGCCACCAACGACAATTCTCATCACCGGCGGCGCAGGCTATATCGGCAGCCACGCCGTGCTCGCCTGTCTGGACGCCGGATACCGCGTCGCCGTTATCGACAACCTTGTTACGGGGTTTCGCTGGGCTGTCGATAAGCGCGCAGTCTTCGTCAAAGGCTCGGTCGAAGATGAGGCGCTGGTCCGACCGCTGCTGCGCGAGCATAACGTCACCGCCATCATGCATTTTGCCGGGTCGATCATCGTTCCGGAATCGGTGGAAGATCCGCTCAAATATTATCGCAACAACACAGTTGCGAGCCGATCCTTGCTCGAAAGCGCGGTCGCGTGCGGGGTCAAGCATTTCATCTTCTCATCCACCGCGGCGACTTACGGTGTCCCCGAGCGCATTCCCGCCGAAGAGGGCGATCGCAAGCAGCCGATCAATCCCTACGGCATGTCCAAGCTGATGACCGAACAGATGCTCGCCGATGTCGCGGCGGCGCATCCGCTCAACTTTTGCGCGCTGCGCTATTTCAACGTCGCGGGCGCGGACCCGCAAGGGCGAACCGGGCAATCGACCGCGGGCGCGACGCATCTGATAAAGGTCGCGGTCCAAGCGGTTCTGGGCAAGCGCGACAGGGTCGACATCTTCGGCACCGATTTCACGACCCCTGACGGGACCGGCGTCCGCGATTACATTCACGTTTCCGACCTCGCAGAAGCTCATGTCGCGGCGCTGGCGGCGTTGATCGCGGAGCCAGAGCGCAGCCACACGCTCAATTGCGGCTACGGCCACGGCTATTCGGTGCTTGAAGTGCTCGACGCCGTCGAACGCGCGTCGAACGTGAAGATCAAGCGCGTGATGGGGCCGCGCCGCGCAGGCGACCCAGACATGCTCGTCGCCAACAACGCCGCAATCCTCGCGACATTGCCTTGGGCGCCAAAGCGCGACAACCTCGAACAGATCGTTGTCGACGCGCTGAATTGGGAACGAAAGCTCGGCGAGCTGCGCGCCGAACCGCCTATTTCGACTTGAGCGAAAGTCCGCCGAAACGCTTATTGAAGCGGGCGACTTGACCGCCTGCGTCAAGAAGATTGCGGTTGCCGCCGGTCCAGGCGGGGTGCGCCAGCGGATCGATGTCGAGAGTCATCGTATCGCCTTCCTTGCCCCAGGTGGAGCGCGTTTCGAAAACGCTGCCATCGGTCATCTGAATCTTGATCATGTGATAATCGGGGTGGATACCGGACTTCATTACGATTTCCTCGATTGGCTGGTTTCCGACCAGCCGGGAATGGAAGCGGGGCCGTTAGCGGCAGACGCGGCGATAATCAAGCAGGCGGATCGGCGATCATCGCGGTGAAGCTTGCTTCCGCAGCAAGCTTGCCATCAACCAAAGCGCGTCCGGCGAATTTGCAGACTGTCGCGCGTTTCTGGACGAACTCGACTTCGAGTCTGAGCAGGCACCCGGGTTCGACCGGGGCGCGGAACTTGGCGCCATCGATCGCCATGAAATAGACGAGCTTGCCGCTGCCACTGAGCCCGAAAGTCTCGACCGCCAATATGCCTGCGGCCTGCGCCAGCGCTTCGACGATCAAAACCCCGGGCATGATTGGACGCCCGGGGAAGTGGCCGTTGAAAAAATCCTCGTTGATCGTCACCGCCTTGATCGCCGCGATCGATGTATCGGGGATCAATTCCTCGACACGGTCGACGAGCAGCATCGGGTAACGGTGCGGCAATGCCGCGAGCACCGCGCGAATGTCGCGCGGGCCCGCATTGTCACTCATGAGCGATTACCGTCCCGTAGGTGCGGGCTGCGCCGGGGTCGCCGCTGCCGTGCCGGGCGCGCGCTGGCCGCCCGGTTGCCAGTTCGCCGGGGGCGTGATGCCGACAGTAGGAACGCTTGCGTTGAGCTCGGCGGTGACATCGTTGGTGATGTCGACAGTCGGCTGATACGAAACGGTCGCCTGTGGTTGGAGCACCACCGCCACCCGCTTCTTGGTCATCGCCGCCTTCAACGCAGCGTCGAGCTTGGTGACGATCTGCTCTTCGACATAAGCCTGCGCCCGGCCGACCGGCATATAGAGGTTCTGGAGCTCGCGCTGCGCGTTTTGCTGGCGAGTCTGAATGTTCTGCGCCTGCGTCTGCAGCGCCGCCTGGTTGGGATTGGGCGCACGCTGCGCGGTCTGGAATGCCGTCACCAGAGGTTGAATTTCCCCATTGAGCACCTTTGAGCGCGCCTCGAACGAATCGATCTGCGGCTTGTAGGTGGTCTTGATCTGCGCGATCGCCTGCACATAGGCGTTCGACTTCTGCACCGCCTCTTCGAGGTTGGCGACGCCGACGCTGGTCTGCGCGGATGCGACACCCGGCAGGGCAATCGCGAGCGGTGCCGCGACAAGCAGCGCGGCCTTGAGCATGATCTTCATCAGAATTGCGTTCCTACGTTGAATGTGAAAAGTTTTGTATCATCCCCCCGCTCCTTTAGCAGAGCGCGGGCTATATCGATCCTGAACGGTCCGAAAGGCGAATTCCAGTTTACACCGATGCCGACCGAGAGGCGAGGTTTCCAGGTATCGCCGAGGAATTGTTCATCGAATGGCGGGATCGAATTGGCGAACAGCGTCGTATCCATCGGGCACATGCCACCCACCGGGAGCGGCGTAAGGACGCCGGCATTACCTGTTCCGGTGCCAATGCACTGACGTCCCCCAGCAGAATCGAGGATCGGCCTGACCAGCGATGTCGGAACGCCTTGCGCATCGAGCGGGAAGCTCGACAGCCTGGTCAAGTTGGGCGTCCTGATCCCAAACACAGCACCGACGTCGGCGAAGATCGAAGGTCGAATGCCAAGCTCGCGAGCGCCCGAACCGAGCGGGATTTCGAGCTCGGCGCGGCCTTTATAGTAATAGCGCCCGCCGATCGCATCGTCCTGAATGAGGTTATCCTCTGTGACGAGCTGGCCCGTCGTCGTATCGAACGGAATTCGCAACACCCGCGGGCCGATGCCGCGAATGTCGAAGCCGCGCATTTCCGGTTCGCCGAGGAAGAAACGGTCGTTGATCCGCACCTTGTCGATGCCGACGCCGCGGTCCTTGCCGAACGGGATGATCGCCCCGCCCTCGACACCGATCGAGAAAATGAAATTGCCCAGCACACGCCAATATTTATCGGCATCGAACCGTGTGCGGACATATTTTACGCTGCCGCCAAGCCCCGCGAAATCCTGGCTCAAGACCGCGCGCTGCCCGGCGCTTGGCCGCAGGCGATTGTTGAGGTTATCGAACACAAGGCTGTAGCCAAGCGAAGACGTCGTACGCTTGCCGATCGAATCGCATAGGAACCGCCCGGCAAGAAGTGGATCGCAAGCGCCGTTGAAGAAGAACTGATCGCGATCGAGGCTGATATCGTCATAGCTCAGCCCATAACGCCCGGCGACCGACCAGAACTCGGTCAGCGGAAGACCCGCGCGAACCTGAAAGCCCGTCGTCGTCTGCTCATAAGTGGTATTGCGGTCGTTGCCGACGAAATTGAAGCTGTTGAGATCGCGCCGGAAAATATCGCCGCCTACCGCGATATTGCGTCCGAGAAGATAGGGCTCGGTGAACCCGAGTTCGACCGAGCGCGAGAATTGCGAATAGTTGACGCTTGCTCGCAGCTCCTGCCCCTTGCCGCGGAAATTGCGCTGGCGGATCGAGGCGTTGACGATGAAGCGCTCGAGTGACGAGAAGCCCGCCGAAAGCTGCAACTCACCGGTCGACTTCTCTTCGACATTGGCTTCGAGAATGATGCGGTCTGGCGCCGAGCCGGGCTTCTGCTCGATTTCGAGCTTTTCCTGGAAATAGCCGAGGCTCTGAATGCGCTCGGACGACCGCTTGACCTGAAAGCTGTTGAACGCGTCACCCTCGGCAAGCCGGAATTCGCGACGGATGACCTTGTCCTGCGTCACGGTATTGCCGTTGATATCGATCCGCTCGACATAGACGCGCGGTGCATCGGCGACCTTGAGCGTGATCGTCATCGTGCGCGCGTCCTTGTCGCGCTCGAACTCCGGGTTGACCTCGGCAAACGCATAGCCGAACAGCCCCGCCGCTTCAGTCAGTTGCTCGACCGTGTCCTCGACTAGCTTGGCATCGTACCAATTGCCTTCCTTCATCACGAGATTACTGGCCGGAGGCTTGTAATCGCGCAGGTCGCTCTCGATGGTGATCGGCCCAAACTTATAGCGCTCGCCCTCTTCGACAACATAAGTGACGATGAAATCGCGCTTGTCGGGGGTTAGCTCGGCCACCGCCGATATGACGCGGAAATCGGCATAGCCCTGCGTCAGGTAGAACTGCCGCAGCTTGGCCTGGTCGAACGCGAGCTTGTCGGGATCGTAGCTGTCGCCGCTCGAGAAAAAGCGGTAGAAGCGCGACTGCTTGGTCGCCATCTCGCCGCGCAATTGGCCATCGTCGAACTTCTCGTTGCCAAGGATGTTGATCTGCCGAACCTTCGACTTCGGGCCCTCGCTGATCTCGAACACGACATCGACACGGTTCTGATCGAGCATCACCATCTTGGGCTCGACCACAGCGGCGAAGCGGCCCTGGCGACGATACAACTCGATGATCCGCGCGACATCGGCACGAACCTTGGTGCGGCTGAAAATCTGCCGCGGCGCGAGCTTGATCTCCTTGGTGATCTTGTCTTCTTTGAGGCGCTTGTTGCCCTCGAGAACGACACGATTGATCACCGGGTTTTCGCGTACTTCGATGGTCAAATCGCCGTCATTGTTGCGGATCTGCACGTCCTGAAAGAGATCGGTATCGAAAAGGTCACGGATCGCCTGATCGAGCGTTTCAGTTGTGTACCGACCGCCGGCGCG
The DNA here is from genome assembly GCA_965365485.1 of uncultured Aquisediminimonas sp. Classification (GTDB taxonomy): domain Bacteria; phylum Pseudomonadota; class Alphaproteobacteria; order Sphingomonadales; family Sphingomonadaceae; genus Aquisediminimonas. The sequence goes on along the minus strand of CBDUBW010000003.1, from coordinate 26,495 downwards.
AAGCTGGATGTACGACCGTACCGTATCGGGCTCGAGACGCTGCACCCCCGTAACGTTGATCGATTTGACCACCCCACCGGCGACAGGCGGGGCCGTGACCACCGGGGCGGAGGGCGCCGGCGCAGGCGCGGCTGTCTGGGCAAACGCCAGTTCCGGCGCGGCGAACGCAGCGGATGAAAGCAGCAATGCAACCAGCGATGTGCGTCTAAATTGTCCGTCGTTGGATGCTATCACGCGGGAAACGCCCTTCGTTAACAAATGTCAGGAGCCGACGCGGCCCCCTGCCCCAAGCGGCCTATCCAATCAAGCCGGATAGCCGCTGCCACACCCCGAACGACCCCAGATCGTTGAACGTCGCGAACAGCATCAGCGCCATCAACGCGAAAAAGCCCGAGCGGAACGCCCACTCCTGCGCGATCTCGGGCACCGGCCTGCGGATCACGCCTTCGACCGCGTAGAAAAGCAAATGACCGCCATCGAGCATCGGGATTGGCAGCAGGTTGATGAAGCCGAGATTAATCGAAACCATCGCCACAAAGCTGAAAAAAACGACCCAGCCCATCATCGCCGTTTGGCCGGAGAACTTGGCGATCATCAGCGGCCCGCCCAGTTCCTTGAGCGAGCGCCTTCCGGTTATAATCTGAACGAGACCATCGATCATCGCCTGTGTCGTGCCGATCGTATAGTCAACCGCGGCGCCTGGCAGCCGATACCAAGCGACCTTTTCATATACCGGATTGGTGTTGCCGATTCCCAGCCGGCCACGTTTGCCGCGATTGCCGAAGCGATCGACGGTTTCATCGACCTTGGGGGCGGCGAGAATGCTGATCTCCTGCCCGCCACGAATTATCGAGAATGACAAAGTCTCACCGGGCCGCAGTTCGACATAGCGCGCGAGGTCCGAAAACCAGTCGATCTCGCGGCCATTGATCGCGGTGATCCGATCGCCGATTTTGAAGCCTGCCGCGTCGGCTGCAGAGCCCTTTTGTATCTGTTCGACGACTGCCGGGGTCTGCGGCATCCCATAAAGGCCGAAAATTCCCATGAAGAGTGCGATCGCGACGATGAAGTTCGTCACTGGGCCGGCCGCGACGATGATTGCGCGCTTCCAAAGCGGCTTGGATTGAAAAGTGACGTTTCGTTCGGCTTCGGGCAGCGCCTTCCAGGCAGGATCGCTCTGCCCCGCGGCGCTCATATCGCCCGCGAACTTGACGTAACCGCCGAGCGGCATCCATGCCAGCTTCCACCGCGTGCCGCGCTTGTCGGTCCACCCGACAATTTCGCGGCCGAAGCCGATCGAGAAGGTCTCGGCTTTGACGCCGGCCCAGCGACCCGCCAGATAATGTCCCATTTCATGGAGAAAGATCAGCGGGCCTATCGCCAGCAGAAAATAGAGCGCGCTCATCCAGAAGCCGGGGGTTTCGATCACGCGAACTCGCTCTCCATCAGCGCTGCCGCCACCCGGCGCGCTTCTGCGTCAACGCCCATGACGTCATCGATCGTCCCGGGCGCTGCAGGCGCATAGCGTTCGAGGACGCGTTCGACAATCTTAGCGATTTCTGTGAAGGCGATGGCACGTTCAAGAAAGGCGGCAACCGCGACCTCATTGGCGGCGTTCAAGACCGCAGGCGTCGCCCCACCGGCCTCCATCGCTGACCTCGCCAGTCTCAGCGCGGGAAAACGCTGCAGATCGGGCGCTTCGAAGTCGAGCCGAGCAATCGCTGCAAGATCGAGCTTTTCGGCGGGCCAATCCATCCGTTCCGGCCAGGCCAAACAAAAGGCGATCGGTATGCGCATATCGGCCGCGCCAAGCTGCGCCAGCACCGATCCGTCGACATATTCGACCATCGAATGGATGACCGATTGCGGGTGAAAAATGACGTCGAGCCGGTCGGACGGCATGTCGAACAGCCAATGCGCTTCGATCAGCTCGAGACCCTTATTCATCATCGTCGCAGAATCGACGGTAATCTTGGCGCCCATCGACCAGTTCGGATGTTTGGCCGCCTGCTCAGGGGTTGCCACGTCCATTTGCGCGGACGTCCAAGTGCGGAACGGCCCGCCGCTCGCTGTCAGCACGATCCGCCTTACACCCTTGGGCGCCGATCGATCGAGGCTTTGAAAAATGGCGTTATGTTCGGAATCGACGGGCAGCAGCGTCGCGCCGGCGCGCCGCGACGCGTCGATCATGATTGCGCCTGCCGAAACGAGCGCCTCCTTGTTCGCGAAGGCGAGCGCTCTCCCATCCTCGAGTGCCGCCATAGTTGGACGTAGCCCCGCGCAACCGACAATCGCCGCCATCGTCCAATCCGCGGGAATGCGTGCGGCATCCTCGACCGCTCGCGCCCCTGCCGCGGCTTCGATTCCGGTTCCCGTCAACCCAGCCCTCAGCTCAGCGAGGCACTCGTCACGGCCGATCACGGCAAGTTTGGCACGCGTGCGTATTGCCGCATCGACGAGAAGTGCAACATTGGACTGCGCCGTCAGCGCGACGACTTCGAAATCATCTGGGGCGCGTGTGATTAGATCGATCGTCGACGCTCCGACCGACCCCGTAGCGCCGAGCACCGAAACCTTGCGCGGCGTCACGACGTCATCGCAACGAGAAACGCCGCGAGTGGCGCTGCCGTGACTACACCGTCGAGACGGTCAAGCACGCCGCCATGCCCAGGCAGCAGCTTGCCGCTGTCCTTCACCCCTGCTCGACGCTTGAGCCAGCTTTCGAAGAAGTCGCCTGCTTGGGCCGCAATTGCCAGAAATCCGCTGGTCAGCGCCAATGTCGCGTGCAAGCCCGCCCAATGATTGAGCGCCCAGCCAAGCAGCATCGCGAACAGGAAGCCGCCGCCTAGCCCCGCCCAAGTCTTGCTCGGGCTGATCGCTGGCGCGATCTTCGGGCCCCCGATTGTTCGCCCGAAGAAATATGCGCCGATATCGGTCGCCCATACTGTCGCCAACGCCCAGAACGCCAGCAGCAACCCTTCTTCGCCGGGACGGTCGCGCAGCCAGAGCAGACAGAAGACCGGAATACCGACATAGACAATGCCGTTGGCCAGTCCGACACTGCGCGTGACAATCCACACTGCGAGCGCGATCCCGAACAGCGCGCCGAGCGCAATGAAGCTGGCAGGGCCAAGCGCGAGTGTCGAAACGAGCCCGAGCGGCACGCACATCGCGTAAAGCATGAATTTTCGCTGTGTCGATGTCGCTCCGAGAAGCGGGGCGTATTCATTCAGCATCATCAGGCAAGCGCCGGTCGCCAGCATCCAAAACCACGGGCCCCCGGCGAGTGTCGCCCACATCGCGAGAACAATGAGCAGCCCTCCCACCCAAACACGCGTTAATAGTTCTGCTCGGGGTGATTGCGGATTGCTCACAGACCACCGAAACGCCGCTCACGTCTCCCGAAGGCCTCGATGGCAGCGGCCAAATCGGCATGACCGAAATCAGGCCAGAGCGTATCGACGAACAGCAATTCGGCATAAGCCAGCTGCCAGAGCAGAAAGTTGGACAGCCGATGCTCGCCCGAAGTGCGAATGAGAAGATCGGGCAGCGGCAGGTTTGCGGTATCGAGCTGGGCCTCGATCATAGCCTCATCGATCGCATCGGCGGCAAGTTCACCGGCGGCGACCTTGACGGCGAGGTCACGCACAACCCCGGCGAGCTCGGCCTGCGCGCCATAATTGAGCGCGATCACAAGTGTTTGCGCGCGATTGCCCGCCGTTCGCGCCACCGCTGCTTCGATCATCGTCACGATGTCGGGCGACAGCGCCTTGTAATTCCCGATGATCCGCAGCCTCACTCCGGCTTCGGCGAGTTCGTCGATATCGGTCTGGATGAAGTGGCGCAGCAGCCCCATAAGGTCGCTGACTTCTTCGGCCGGGCGGCGCCAATTCTCCGACGAGAAGGCGTAGAGGGTTAGCACCTCTATTCCGAGATCGCCTGCCGCGCGGGTGACAGCGCGCGCCGCCTCGATGCCTTTGCGATGGCCCGCGATGCGCGGCAGCATCCGCTTTTTCGCCCAGCGACCATTGCCGTCCATGATGATCGCCACGTGACGGGGAATGGCGGACGCCCCCAATTTCGGAGCAGTCGAGGGTCGAAAGGCCGGAGCCGCGGTCACTTGCCGAGAATTTCCTTTTCCTTGACCGCCAAAGCTGCGTCGATTTCGGCAATCGTCGCGTCGGTCTTCTTCTGGACCTCGGTCTCGGTACGCTTGCGATCGTCCTCGCTGATTTCCTTTTTCTTCTCATCGGCCTTCAAGGCGTCATTGCCATCGCGTCGCACATTGCGCGCGGCGATCTTCGCCTTCTCGGCATAGCTGTGCGCTAGCTTGACGAGTTCCTTGCGGCGCTCCTCGGTCATGTCCGGAATCGGCAGGCGGATGTTGTTGCCGTCAGTGATCGGATTGATGCCGAGCCCCGCGTTGCGGATCGCCTTTTCGACGGGCGTGACGTTCGACTTGTCCCACACCTGCACCGAAAGCATCCGCGGTTCGGGTGCCGAGACGGTCGCAACCTGATTGAGCGGCATGTTCGATCCATAAACCTCGACCTGGATCGGATCGAGCAGCGATGTGTTGGCGCGCCCGGTGCGCAGCCCGGCCAGATCGTGCTTCAACGCCTCGACCGCGCCGTGCATACGGCGTTCGAGATCGGCCTTGTCAAATGCCGGCATGATCCACTCCTTCATTCTGGACGATGGTGCAGGTGCCGCTGCCATCGAGGACTTTCAAGATATTGCCGCGTTCGCGGATCGAAAAGACGACGATGGGGATCGCGTTGTCGCGGCACAACGCCACCGCGCTCGCATCCATCACCCTGAGATTATCTGAGAGCACTTTATCGTAAGATACGCTATCAAAACGATTGGCGCCTGGAACCATCTTGGGATCGGCATCGTAGACGCCGTCGACGCTGGTGCCCTTGAACAGTGCATCGCACTTCATTTCGGCAGCGCGCAACGCGGCGCCACTGTCGGTGGTAAAATAGGGGCTGCCGACACCGGCGGCGAAAATCACCACCCGGCCCTTTTCCAGATGGCGTTCGGCGCGGCGGCGGATCACCGGCTCACATACCGTATCCATCTGCACCGCCGATTGGACCCGCGTGTGCACGCCGAGTTGCTCGAGCGCATTCTGCATCGCGAGCGCATTCATCACGGTCGCAAGCATGCCCATATAGTCGGCCTGAGCGCGATCCATGCCCTTGGCGGCGCCCGCCATGCCGCGAAAGATATTGCCGCCGCCGATGACAAGGCACAGTTCGATGCCGGTATCCTTCGCCGCCTTGACCTCTTCGGCCACCCTGGCAACCGTTTCCGGGTCAATGCCGAAGGATTGTTCGCCCATCAGCACTTCGCCCGAAAGCTTCAGCAATATGCGATTGAAGCGGGCGGCCATCGGCGCGACATCTCTCTTATCGGTCTTGGGGCAAGCGGCGCGCACCCTAGCCCGGGCGCGCGCCGATGCAAGCAGTCAGACGCCCGCGGCCGCCGCCACTTCGGCCGCGAAGTCGCTCGCCGGACCCTTGTCGATCCCTTCGCCGAGCTGGAAGCGAACGTAATCCTTGAGCGTGATCGTCGCGCCCGCATCCTTGCCCGCCTTGGCGACGACGTCAGAGATTTTGGTCTTTCCGTCGATGACAAAGAGCTGGTTGAGGAGCGTGTTCTCCTTCGCCCATTTGCTCACTGCGCCTTCGACCATCTTGGCGACGACTTCGGCGGGCTTGCCCGACTCCTTGGCCTTCTCAGTGCCAATCGCGCGCTCGCGCTCGAGCACGTCTGCGGGGACATCGCCGACGTCGAGCGCGACCGGGAACGCCGCGGCGACGTGCATCGCCAGCTGCTTGCCAAGAGCCTCGAGCGTCTCGGTCGGCGCCGCGCTTTCGAGCGCGACGAGTACACCGATCTTGCCGAGCCCTGCGGTCACGGCGTTATGGACGTAGGAGACGACCGCACCCTGCGACACGCTCAGAACTTTCGCGCGGCGCAGCGTCTGGTTCTCGCCGATGGTGGCGATATTGTTGGTCAGCTTTTCCTCAACCGATCCTTCACCGGGGTAAGCCGCCGCCTTCAAGGCGTCGACGTCATCCTTGCCGGTTTCGAGCGCGATTTGCGTCACGCTGCGGACGAAGTCCTGGAACTGATCGTTCTTGGCGACGAAATCGGTCTCCGAATTGACCTCAACCGCCGCCCCCTTGGTGCCGCTGGTCGCGACGCCGACAAGGCCCTCGGCCGCGGTGCGGCTGGACTTTTTCGAAGCCGTCGCCAAACCCTTGGCGCGCAGCCAGTCGACCGCCGCGGCCATGTCGCCGCCGGTTTCGTTGAGCGCCTTCTTGCAGTCCATCATGCCCGCGCCCGATGTCTCGCGCAGGTCCTTCACCATCGCTGCGGTGATTTCCGCCATGTTCCTAGTCCTTGAAATACAAAAAGATTAAGCCTGCGCCTCTTCGGCGACCGGAGCGCTCAGCGCTTCCTTGGCGGGAGGCTCGTCCATCGCGCCCAGATCGACCCCGCGCGAAGCGGCGCCCTGCTGACCGCCGCGGCTGGCAGCCGACGCCACTGCCTCGCAGTACAGGCGGATCGCGCGGCTGGCGTCGTCATTAGCGGGAACCGGGAATGCGATGCCGTCAGGCGATACGTTCGAATCGAGGATCGCGACGACCGGAATGCCAAGGACATTGGCTTCCTTGATCGCCAGCTCTTCCTTGTTGGCGTCGATCACGAACATGACGTCGGGGATGCCGCCCATGTCGCGGATGCCGCCAAGCGAAAGCTCGAGCTTGTCGCGCTCACGCGTAAGCTGAAGGACTTCCTTCTTGGTGAGACCCGCGGTGTCGCCCGAAAGTTGCTCTTCCATCGACTTCAACCGCTTGATCGAGCCCGAAATGGTCTTCCAGTTGGTGAGCATGCCGCCCAGCCAACGATGGTTCACGAAATGCTGGCCCGAAGCGCGCGCCGCGTCCGCGATCGGACCCTGCGCCTGGCGCTTGGTGCCGACGAAAAGCACTTTGCCGCCGCGCGCCGCCGATTGGCTGACGAAATCGAGCGCACGCGCGAACAGCGGCACGGTCTGCGACAGGTCGAGGATATGAACGCCGTTGCGATCACCAAAAATGTAAGGTTTCATCTTCGGGTTCCAGCGATGCGTCTGGTGTCCGAAGTGCGCACCGGCTTCGAGCAGCTGGTGCATAGTGACAGTGGGTGCCGCCATGAGGATTACGTCCCTTCCGGTTAGTCCACTGGGCGGCGAGAACCCCGGGCGAACCCGAAGCACCGGTTTATGATGCCACCCATGCGGGATTGAGCGCGCGCCCTTAGCGGCAGCGCCCGCCTATTGCAACGGTCGAGGCCCGGAACATTTTATCCACAGGCTTGTTCACAGGTCCTAGTCATGGGGCTTGACGGGCGAACACAAATGGAACAGAGGGGAACAAAAGGAGGCGTCGCATGCAGATATTCGGCCTGATTTTCTTCTCTTTGGTGTTGTTGGGATCGGCGACACTGATCTGGGCGCTTGTCGCAGTCAACGCCGATAAAATCTCGATGGCGCTTTCGGGCCATGTCGCGTGGGAGCCGCTCGACAATGAGGTTTATCAGACCGCAATTGAACGACGTCGCGTCCGCACCGTTACTCCGCTGCGGGTGTCGGCTCGGCAGGCGCGGCCGCGGATGCCCTTAGCCGCTTGATTTTGGAATAGGACCGCACGCTGAACGGGATCAACGCGACATAGATCGCGCATATCGCGGTTAGCATGATCCACGGCACAGAGAACAAGGCGGCCCCGATCAGAGCGAAGAGACCGATCACTTCAAGCCGGATATTGCGACGCGGCCGGATCGAACCCCAGCTGAAGGTCGCCACGTTCGAGATCATCAGGATCGCAACGAAGAGCAACCAGGGCGCGACGAGCGCGGGCGAGGTCAGCCAGGTTTCGCCAGTTTCAAGCCATAAGTACACGGGCAGATAGGCGAGGCCGGCGGCGGCAGGTGCGGGCACTCCTGTCAGAAAGCCGGCCGATTTGTGCGGTTGGTCCTCGACATCGATTGCCGCGTTGAACCGTGCGAGCCGCAATGCGCAGGCAAGCGCCAGGGCCAGCCCAAACAGCCAGCCATAGCGCGGCAAAGTCTGCAGCGACCAAAGATACATGACGAGCGCGGGAGATACCCCAAAGGCGATCACGTCGGATAACGAATCGAGTTCGGCGCCGAAGCGGCTCTGACCGTTCAACATGCGCGCGACGCGACCGTCGACGCCATCGAGCACACCCGCGGCAATCGTCGCCGCCACGGCATAATGCCATTGTTCGCCGATCGCGAACCGGACCGCGCTCAGCCCGCAGCACAGGGCAAGCGCCGTGATGGCATTGGGCGCGACCGCGCGAAGCGGAATGCCGCGACGGACGCGCGAGCTCGGCGTCACAGCATCCTTCCGGATCGTGAGTCGCTTTGACCGATTACGCCGAGCACTGTTTCTCCGGCTACGGTCTTTTGTCCCAAGGCAACCTGCGCTGCAGTCCCCGCCGGAAGATAAACGTCGACGCGACTGCCGAAGCGAATCAAGCCGACGCGCTGCCCCGCCGCCACCATATCTCCCGGTTTGACGAAGGGCACGATCCTTCGCGCAACCAGCCCCGCAATCTGCGTAAAGCCGATCCGCACCCCGTCATGCCGTTCGACGAGGAGATGCTGGCGTTCATTATCCTCGCTCGCTTTGTCGAGATCGGCATTGACGAACTTGCCCGCGATATAGACGACGCGCTTGATCGTGCCCGCGATCGGCGATCGGTTGATGTGCACGTCGAAAACGCTCATGAAAATCGAAACGCGCGTCATCGCGACGTCGCCCAGCCCGTCGGCACCAGCCAGCTCCTTCGGCGGCACGACATTACGGATCAGCGTCACCATGCCGTCGGCCGGCGCAATGATCAGCGAGTCGCCTTGAGGCACCGCGCGTTTGGGATCGCGAAAGAAAGCGAGGACCCAAAGTGTGACGCCCGCCATCGGCCAGGCCAGGGTTTCCCACGCCATGAGCGCGAAGACCAAAGCGGCGGCGCCGGAAATGACTGCGAATTTGCGGCCTTCGGGATGAACCGTCGGCCAGTTCCACTTGACGCCTGCCTCGGCAAGCGCGGTTTTTTCAAGATCCATCGCGGCTTAATAGGCGCGGGTAGCCTGCCTTACAACGCCGGTTGATTGCCTGCGTCAGCGCGCTAAGAGGCGGGCCGACATCTTTCGAGGGGAAATCCGGTCCATGGCCAAGATCAAGGTGAAGAATCCGGTCGTCGAGATCGACGGCGACGAAATGACCCGGATCATCTGGCAATGGATCCGAGAGCGCCTGATCCTGCCCTATCTCGATATCGACCTCAAATATTACGACCTCGCTGTTCAGGTCCGCGACGAAACCAATGATCAGATCACGATCGATTGCGCCAATGCGATCAAGGAATATGGCGTCGGCGTCAAATGCGCGACCATCACTCCGGACGAGCAGCGCGTCGAAGAGTTCAAGCTCAAGAAGATGTGGAAATCGCCCAATGGCACGATCCGCAACATATTGGGCGGCACGATTTTCCGCGAGCCCATCGTCATCCGCAATATTCCCCGGCTGATCCCGGGCTGGACCGATCCGATCGTGGTCGGGCGCCACGCCTTTGGCGATCAGTATCGCGCGACTGATTTCAAGGTTCCGGGCCCTGGCAAGCTCCGCATGGTGTGGGAGGGCGAGGATGGCGAACGCATCGAGCACGAAGTGTTCGATTTCCCTTCGCCCGGCGTCGCACTGGCGATGTATAACCTCGACGACTCGATCCGTGATTTCGCCCGCTCGAGCATGAACTATGCGCTCAACAGAGGCTGGCCGCTCTATCTGTCAACCAAGAACACTATCCTCAAAGCATATGACGGGCGCTTCAAAGACCTGTTCCAAGAGGTCTTCGATGCTGAGTTCAAGGACAAGTTCGCCGCCGCCAGCATCGTTTATGAGCATCGTCTGATCGACGATATGGTGGCATCAGCACTGAAATGGTCGGGTAAGTTCGTCTGGGCCTGCAAGAATTATGATGGTGACGTTCAGTCCGATCAGGTTGCTCAGGGCTTCGGGTCGCTTGGGCTGATGACTTCGGTATTGCTGTCGCCTGATGGCAAGACGGTCGAAGCCGAGGCGGCGCATGGCACGGTGACCCGCCATTACCGCATGCACGAGCAGGGCAAGGCGACCTCGACCAACCCGATCGCGTCGATCTTCGCCTGGACCGGCGGCCTCAAATTCCGCGGCCGCTTCGACGATACGCCGGATGTCGTGAAATTCGCCGAGACGCTTGAGAAAGTCTGCATCAAGACCGTCGAGCAGGGTGCGATGACCAAGGATCTTGCGATCTTGATCGGCCCCGATCAGCCTTGGTCGACGACTGAACAATTCTTCGAAGCGATCCGCGCCAACCTCGAATCCGAAATGGCCACTTGGGGCTAGCCGCCCACTCCCGTCGTTTTCGTCCTAGATGTAAATTTTGCGTTGCGGCATGTGATGCATGTCACGCTGCGTTTGCAGCCGGTTTACTATCTATTCACTTGAAAGTGATTCGCGGGCGGTTCAAAATGACCGCAGGCGGGACTTATTTGGAGGGCGGTTCGATGCGGAAACATTTTGCAATCATTGGCATGCTGGCTGGCGGCATTGCCTTTTCCCCGGCGCTGGCGGCAGAAGGTCCTACAGACGTCGATTATGATTGCGCGCTCTACAATGAGTGCTCGTCGAGCAGCGAGGAAGATGCGGGCGACGTCCGTGGTGGCTTCACGATGACGCGCAAGAATGCGACCGCGGCGGTGGCGCCGCGCGAAGCCGTTAACACCCGCGGCGGGTTCACAATGAACCGGCAGAAGATCGTCGAGCCGCAGACGGCTTCGGTCGGGCGTGCTCGGCTCGCGCCGCGTGCCGATGCCAAGGCCGCCCCTGGAAAAGGCTCTTCTTTGGCGACCTTGCAGCAGAAGAAGTCGATCGCGGCTGCCCAGCAGATCACCTTCGTCACCGGGTCTGCAGAGCTTCAGCCCGGGGCAAAGGTCGTGGCGCAAAAGCTCGCGATCGCGATGCTTCGCCCTGAAAAGGCCAAAGAGCGGTTCCGGATCGAGGGACACACCGATGCGTCGGGCACGCGCGAAGCCAATCTCGCTTTGTCGGAACGCCGGGCGCAGGCGGTTGTCGCCTATCTCGCGACGCAGGGTGTCGACAGCCGCCGCCTGGAGGTGGTCGGCTATGGTTCGGATCAGCCGGTACCCGGCCTGTCCGCGCTCGCGCCGGGCAATCGCCGCGTCGTTGCAAAGGTCATCAACTGAGGTTGGGCGCTGTCGCGCCGCTAACAGAAGGTAAGTACGACATGCGTATTGTGGGAGCGTTTCTTGCTGCGACGGTTTTCGTTGCTACTGCCCCGGCCCTGGCGGCGGATCAGCAGCCCGATGTCAATTATGACTGCGCGCTGTTCGATGAATGTGGTCAGACTGCGCCGGGCGTGGCGACAGAGCCGACGGGCGTGAAGCCTGCGGTACGTTCGAGCGGCAATGTGCGCGGTGGCTTTACGATGCGGCGTGAGCCGGTCGAGACGGCAACCGTGACCAAGCCGGTCTCGTCATCGAACAAGGCGCGGCCGACGGGCAAGTCGACTAAGCTTGCAACCTCGAAGCCGGCAATGCCTTCGGGCCGCGCGCAGGCGGAATCGGTGCGTGCAGCGCAGCAGATCACTTTCGTCAGCGGTTCGGCGGAATTGCAGCCCAGCGCCAAGCTTGTTGCCGACAAGCTCGCGGCGACAATGAAACGCCCTGACAAGGCCAGCGTCCGTTTCCGTCTCGAAGGCCATACCGACGCAGTCGGATCGCGCGAGTCCAACCTTGAACTGTCGCGGCGCCGTGCGCAGGCGGTCGCCTCTTATCTCGCTTCGCAGGGCGTCGATCCGCGCCGGCTCGATGCTGTCGGATACGGCTTCGATCAGCCGCTTCCCGGAACGTCGAAATTCGCCTCGGCCAATCGCCGGGTCGTTGCCAAGGTCGTGAACTGACGTTCTGCGCATTACGTAAGTACGAGGTAGCCCAAACCGTTACCTCGTTTTTTCATGTTTTGCGTTAAAAACAGCCTCGACAGGCTGAACTTACTAAACTTCCGGAAAGGCGCTACTTGCCTTGACTGCGCCAGCGCTTGACCACCCGCGCCAGAATTTCCTCTTCGCCACCTGTCTGTTGCCAAAGCTGCGAGAATAAGGGGTCGCTAGATGCGGGACGCTTGCTCGCCTCGAGATCGTCCATCGCCACGCGGATCGGGATGCTGACGCCTTCGCCGCAGACAATGCATTCGCGGTTGCGCAGCGCCGGGATGGTGTCGAGAAAGCCGCGAGCGCCTTCGGGCATCGCAGCCCGCACAAAGGCTTGGTCGCGGTCATTGTTGAGGCGCATCGCGATGATGGTGCCGCATTGCGAAAGCACGCCTTCGGCAAGGTCGCTCGGTCGCTGCGTGATTAGCCCGAGCGACACGCCGTATTTACGGCCTTCCTTGGCGATCCTTCCCAGAATTTTGCCGACCGAACTTTTGTGCGCATCGCGCTCGGCCGGGACGTAGCGGTGCGCTTCTTCGCACACCAGTAAGATTGGCCGCTGCGGCTCGTTGCGCGACCAGATTGCGTAGTCGAAAACCATTCGGCTCAGCACGGCGACAACCACCGAGGTGATGTCAGAGGGCACACCCGAAACATCGATGATCGATATAGGCTTGCCATCGCCCGGCAGCCTGAAAATGCGCGACAGGAAGTCGGCCATGGTATCGGCGACCATCATGCCGGAGAACATGAATGTGTAGCGCGGGTCGGCCTTGATCTCGTCGATCTTGGTCTTGAGCCGCATATAGGGCGCGTTTTCCCCGGCTTTGTCGAGCTTGCCCATCTCGGCCTGGATCGTCGCGGACAGGTCCGACAGCAGGTAGGGGATCGGTGAATCAACCGTCAGCTTGGCGATTCCTTCCGCACCACGATTGCGCGAGCGCGCGGCGAGAAGGCATTTCGACAGGATGTCGGCATCCACCTGCCGCTCATTGCCTGAGGTCGTCAGGAAGACTTCGCAATGCTCTTCGAAATTCATAAGCCAATAGGGCATGGCGAGATTCGACACGTCATAAAGCGCGCCGTTGGTTTTGAACGCGGCCGAATATTCGCCGTGGGGATCGATCATGACGATATGGCCTTGCGGGGCCAGCTCGCAGATGCGGTGCAGAATCAGCGCCGCAGACGTCGATTTGCCGGTGCCGGTCGACCCCAGCAGCGCGAAATGCTTGCCGAGCATAGCGTCGATATAGAGCGCGCCGCGGATATCGCTGGTTGGATAGACATTGCCGATCTCGATGCTGGCACGCCCATCGGCCGCATAAACTTGGCGCATATCCGCTGACGTCATCGAGAAGACCGGGTCGCCCGGGAACGGATAGCGCGTGACGCCACGGCGGAAGTTGAAGATTTTACCCGTCAGCCGTTCCTCATCGCCTTCGCCAAGGAAATCGATTGCGGCAAGCACCTGGGTCGAGCCATCGGAACCGCAGGTAAGCGTGCGGATATTGGCGACGAGCCAGGTTGCTCCAACTCTTACCTTAATTTGGCTACCAATCTGTCCCGCGCTGGCAAGCGCGGGGTCGAGCGATTGGCCCGTGCGCTCAAGCACGCGCGTATCGAGCAAAATGCGCGACGCCGACCCGGAAATATCGAGGACAGTGCCGATCTGAACGCTTCCGTCCCCACCCGTCGGTGGCACGGTTATCTCGCGCGCGCCAATCTGAGTTCCGAACTGCCCCTGAAAATCCATTTGCCCGCCCCTGTTCAGCAAGCATGTGCTGCTAGCTGCCCATGCTTAACAAACCGAAAATCGCAGCTGATGCGCGCGAGGTCCGAACAACGAATATTCCGTTCGGCTACGCCCCCCGCTAGGGTCATTGCCGCAAATGCAAATCTACCTGCCCATCGCCAACATGTCGGTCAGCGTGATCGTCATGGTCCTGCTCGGGCTCGGCGTAGGGTTTCTTTCTGGAATGTTCGGCGTCGGCGGCGGCTTTCTCACAACCCCGCTGCTCATATTTTACGGCATCCCACCGACGGTGGCGGTTGCCTCGGCAGCGACGCAGGTGACGGGCACCAGTGTCTCAGGATTCATCGCCCATCTCGGTCGTGGCGGAGTCGACGTAAGAATGGGTCTGTTGCTCGCCGGGGGTGGATTAGTCGGCACCTTTGCAGGTGCGGCCATCTTCCGGCTGCTGCAGGATGTGGGTCAGATCGATACGGCCATTTCCATGCTGTACCTGCTTTTGCTCGGCACGGTCGGCACCTTGATGGCGCGCGACGCGATTGCCGCGTTGCGTAATCGCAAAGCGGATGTCTCGGCGCCATCGCGACGCGCGCATCACAATCCAATGATTGCCGGCCTGCCCTATCGCATGCGCTTCTATAAATCGGGGATCTTTATCTCGCCGCTTGCGCCGCTGTTGCTTGGCTTCATCGGCGGCGCCCTGACGGTGCTGCTTGGCGTCGGCGGCGGCTTCATCATGGTCCCGGCGATGATCTATATTCTCGGCATGGCCGCCCGCGTCGTCGTCGGGACGTCCCTGCTGCAAATCCTCATCGTCACGGCCATGACCACCATGGTCCACGCGTTCACTACGCGCGCGGTCGATATTGTGCTGGCCGCCCTGCTTCTGATCGGCGGCGTGATCGGCGCGCAATGGGGTGCACGCATTGCGACGCGGCTTCCGGCGGAGCGACTTCGACTTGCCTTGGCGCTGCTCGTGCTCATCGTGGCATTCGGGATGCTGCTCGAGCTCCTGTTCCGGCCGGGAGAAATCTATTCGATCGAGATCATGTCGTGATCGCGAGGGTGCTTGCCTTGGCGCTGACATGGCTCGCATGCGCAGCCGCGCGTGAGCCGCTTTTGGTTCCCGACGTTTCGCAACGCAAGATCGACATCGCCTATAGCTTCACCGGAGCAGAGTTGTTGCTGTTCGGTGCCATTCTCTATCCTGACGGCCGGTTTCCCCAGCGCGATGCCGACGTAGCCGTGGTCGTAAAAGGACCGATCGGCTCAATCAGACTGTGGGAGAAGCAAAGGCTGCTCGGGTTGATTTGGGCGAATGCGGACAGCACCCGTTTTCGCTCCGCCCCGGCCTATTACGCGATAGCCTCTTCACGGCCGATCAGGGATCTTGTCGACGAACGCACAGCCGCCATTTACGAGCTCGGGCTTGATAATATTCAACTGTCGCCGGCTTACTCCGGCGACAGCACCGGCGTTCAGCGGTTCGAAGCTGGCCTGATCGATCTGCGGCGGCGCTCGGGCCTGTTTCAGCAGCAATCGGACGTCGTCGAAATTACCAACGGCGTCCTTTATCGCGCGCGCATCTCGATCCCCGCCCGTGTTCCCACCGGCACCTACACCGCCGAGACCTTTTTGATCCGCGATGGGCGTGTACTCGCAGCGGCAACCCGCGAGATCGAAATCGGCAAATCCGGGTTCGAACGCTTCGTAGCACAATCCGCTGAAAGCCAGCCATTGCTTTACGGACTGGCAGCGGTGCTGATCTCTCTCGTGATGGGCTGGGCTGCGAGCCTGGTTACGCGTCGCGTCTAAAAGTCAGCGCCGATGGTCACCGCTGGACCGGAACTGGGGGCAGCATTGCCGGCGACACGGAAGCGCCAGCCAAGCGTGGTGCGGATCGGCACCTGCGAAACGCGTGCGGTAACCGCTGCGAACGGCCCAATGTCGAAGCGCGAAAGATCGGGCTGGGCCTCGCCCCAGCCGCCCGCACCGATGGCGACATCCACATCCTTCGAACGATACATAGCTCGCTCGGCCGAAAGCGCTCCATCGACGTAGAGATCCAGCCTTCGGACGCCGACAACTCCCGCCTGGCCATAGCTGCGCAGAATAATCTCCGATGACTCCAGTTGGACTTCGCCACCCCCCGCAATCCCCGCGCCGAAAGCGTCTCGCCCGCGTTTCGCGATCGAAAAGCGACGCTCCACGAAGGCTTCGATGCGGCCCCCAGACCGCTGATGGGTGATGCCGAGGCTAACCGCCCCCTCCTGCTGACGCGCAGGTGACAAAGCGCTTGATAGCCGAAACGCCGGCACCACGCTCGTGCGCCCGAACGACAAGAGCGGGGGTGCAATCACGCGCATTCCAGCCTGACTTCCCGCAAGCTGCCCAGGGGCAAGTCCAAGTGAACCCCGCCCCTGCCGCAATAGCATCCAAGAAGATATCGACCAGCCGAGATCGCGGACATTGGCGCCGAGGCGAGATGCAGGCTGGCTTGTCTCCATTAATTCAATTCCTCGCGACGACGGAAGCGCGCTGCTCGGAACAAGGCTACTCTGCAATCCGATCGGTTCTGCGGAATGACTTCTAACGGCGATGCTCGGGGGGCGCGCCAATCGAGCCAGCTCAACCGAACGCTTCAAGCGTTTGGCCGGGCTGCGGGTCAAACTTGACGCCGTGGCAGCGGGTTCGGCAAACCGCAAGTGCACGTCTCGATCATATTGTAGAGCTACTGATGGAGCGAGGGCAGCCGTTTTCGGTATCAAACTCAAATCCGGTTCCTCATGACCGACAATCAAGACTCGCGCGCCGGTCCAGGCCAAGATCAGCATCGCGACGCTTCGCAATGCTCGGAATTCAGCCATTCATCATCGCTGCGCGGTCGATCGGTCGGTCGTGCGAGGTTTTTTCCCAGATTGTCCGGCCCGAAAAGTGCATTCGGCAGTACAAGCTTACGGCATCGCGAGCGGCCAGAACCGCAATTAAATTGCTGGTCAGGACCCGGGGAACGGAAATCAGGCCCTGTCGCCAGCCATACAGGCGGGTGGTGCAATAGGCGCGAACGGTCAGTCGCCAGATCATTATTACCAAGTTGATCTGCAACAGAGTTGCAAGATTACCAGGCACCGCGGGCAAGCCCGCGCCCAACGCCAACGACGCGATCGAGCTGATAAGATAAAGAGCCGCACCGATATAGCCACACAGCAGGGCGAGGGCTTCGACAATGGTTTTCCGGTCGCGAAGCCGCATCCATTTCTCGGCGAGGCCGGTTCCCCAGCCCGTTCGGTCCCAACCTGAAAGCGCGATGCCGGTGATCCAGCGCGCTTTCTGTCGCACCGCCGCCTTGAGTTCATCGGGAAAGCAGGCTCGGGTGGCGACGATTCCGGGCGGACGAGCCGATGGCGCGCGAATGAAGGCGCTCGGCATGCCAAACACTTTGGCAATCAAACCGAGTTCATAATCCTCTGTCAGGCAGTCGGGATCGAAAGGCGCACCCGAACGCGCCGCCGACAAGCGATCGATCAGGTCGCGGCGGATGCAGCACCCCACCCCCGCGCTCGGCATCGACGCGCCGATTGCTTGGCGAACGATCATTGACCGCCGGTGAGACTCGGCAAACTCGTCGCAATAATGTCCCGAAACCCACGGGCTGCCCTCAACCGCAACGGGGACGACTGGGATCTGCATGAGAGCGAAACTGCCGAGCAGAGACGAGAACACTTCGAGCTCCTCGTCGCTGGTCCAGTCTTCGGCGTCGTGGAGTATCACGGCATCGAAACTCATGTTTTGCGAGCGTTCGTACCTTAACGCCTTGCGCCATGCAGAGTTGAGATTGTCTCCCTTCGTACTGGGCCCATACCGGTCATTCAGAGCCAAAGTGACGCGCTGATCATCGACAGACCGAACGATCGCAAGCGTCTCAGCGTCATTGGGGTAACACGCGACAAAGATTTGAAATCTGTGTTCGCGATAGGCTTCAAGACAGCGCGCAATGGTCTGCCCTATCACCGCAGCTTCCTGCCAGGCCGGCAGGATTACCGCATAATAGGGCTGTGCGCTCGCGTTTGACACAGGGTTCTGTGGCCGAAAAAGCCCGCGTCTGATTGCTCGCCCTATCCAGATGGCATCGACAACGAGATCATCGATACCGAAAGCCAGAAACAGCACCGACGCGACAAGAATGAGCTCGTGCTCAACGGTCGCGACGCCCCCCAGAATTTCCCCCATTCTGGATGAATGCGGCAATATGCGGAGCTTGTCACCGTATGATTTCGGTTCCTTTCACCGTCCGCGTGCGATTTGCGAGCATTGCCTTGCGCGCCACGTCTTGCTCGCTTTCTGACAGATCGAGTGGGCCGGGTCTGTCCCAATCGCCTTCAGGTCGGATCAGAACCATGGGATCGTCGTCGAGTGAAATCGCATCGCGGCTTGGCGGCAGCTCTAGGATCAATTCCTTATACTTGACATTTGCGAAGGCAAATTCGCTCCGTTGCGACCGTTCTCGAAAACCGAACGCTCGCCAAAAGCGAACGAGATCGAGCCGGCTATGTCCGTAGATTGTGCGATACCCCTTGCGACGGCAATGCTCGACGGCCCTTCGTGCCAGAGCGAAAGCAAGCTTGCTGTTGCGATATTCAACGCGCACTGCCAATCGCTCAATCTTTGCGAAATCGGCAAAAAACCTGATCCTCACACATCCGGCGGGGTCGCCATCGATTGCGCCGAGCAAATGGGTCGCAGTGAGGTCATTTCCGTCGAACTCTTCGCGGTAGAAGCAATATTGTTCCGCAAGATAGGTGGCGGAACGGATCGACCAGACCTGAGCGAGGTCTTCAATGGTGCGGGCAACGCTGATTGTCCACGGGTCCGGCTGCGTGGTTCGCGCCTCGGTTTGTTGGGGGAAGATGACCAGCAATTCCGGCGAGGCACCCGCAAAATGGTCGGATGCCTTCGTAAATCCCATTTCGCGGTTGAGTCGCTGGGCATGCGGGTTGACGGCTTTGGAGAAGATGGCGCAGCCGTCGGGTACCAGCTCGTTAAACGCTTGCGCGATGACGCCAATCGATTGCGCGAGCGCTCCGGGTAAATACACACACCAGAGATAGACGGCGGCAGGCGCCTGATCGGATTTGCAAATCCACGCGGCGGACGGATACATCGGATCGAGCCGACCTCTTATGAGCGCGTCCACGCCCTCGGCATTGAGCGGCAAGTAAGCAAACAGCCCGAGGCATATATGTGCGTCGTCGCCTTTGAACACGCCGCGCACTGCATCCGGATTTCGCGCGAGTACCGCTTGTATAGCTTCATCCGGGGCAAGCGTCAGCTCCGACCGGGCATGCAAGAGGATCGGCGCAATCTCGGAAAAGTTCAGCGGTCTGAACGTCAGTGCAAGCGATGAGGCGCGATCGAGGCAACGCCGTACCTTGTCGGAAAAGGAAATCTTGCGAAAGGACGTGTCCTTTGGTCCGCTCTCCGGCTTCATTCCACCATCCTTGATCGTTATTAGCAATTCTCCTTCCATCGATCGCCTGTTTCCAAAAGCGCTACCGAGACCATCTCGGAGCAATCTCCACAGCCGGATCCACTCGAGAATGCGCGGTCACTGATCATTGGACCTCGCCACCACCTCCCGCGGCGGCTAATGGCGCCCGATGCACGATATTCAGGTCATCGGAGGCGGACTGGCGGGTTCGGAAGCGGCGTGGCAGCTTGCCCAAGCTGGCTTGAAGGTCCGCCTATCGGAGATGCGCGGGGTCGAAAATACTGCGGCGCATAAGAGTGAGATGCTCGCCGAACTGGTCTGTTCGAACAGCTTTCGGTCGGATGATGCGGAATCCAACGCCGTCGGGCTGATCCATCAGGAGTTGAGAGGTCTCAATTCGCTGATCATGCGCAGCGCCGACGCCCACCGCGTCCCGGCGGGATCGGCTTTGGCCGTAGATCGCGACGGCTATGCGGCTGCCGTGACCGAGGCCATTGTCACCCATCCCAATATTGAACTGGTCCGGGAGCGTGTCGACAAGCTCCCCGAAGGCCCGGCAATCATCGCGACTGGTCCCCTGACAGCAGCTTCGTTGGCTTCGGACATCGCCGCCGAAACCGGGCAGGATGCACTAGCATTTTTCGATGCGCTCGCGCCGATCGCCTATCGCGATACGATCGATATGGAGGTCGCGTGGATGGCGAGCCGTTGGGACAAGGGCGACACCAAGGACTATATCAACTGCCCGTTAGACCGCGACCAATATTACGACTTTGTTGAAGCGCTGCGCCACGGTGAGAAAACAGCCTTCAAGGATTGGGAAGCGGACACGCCCTATTTCGACGGGTGCATGCCAATCGAAGTGATGGCGGAACGCGGTGTCGAGACTTTACGTCACGGTCCGATGAAGCCTGTCGGGCTGGACGATCCGCGGACAGGGCGCTGGCCCTACGCGGTCGTCCAATTGAGACAGGACAACGCGCTCGGCTCACTCTGGAACATGGTCGGCTTCCAAACCAAGTTAAAACATGCGGAACAGGTTCGTATTTTCCGAACCATACCTGGGCTGGAAAAGGTCGAGTTTGCGAGATTGGGCGGGCTCCACCGCAACACCTTCATCAATTCGCCGCGTTTGCTTGATCAAACGCTGCGGCTTAAATCGCGACCCCAAATTCGTTTTGCTGGTCAGATCACGGGCTGCGAGGGTTATGTCGAGAGCGCCGCAATCGGGATGCTCGCGGCGCGCTTTTCTATCGCCGACTTGCGGGGTGAACCGGTCGCCTTGCCGCCGAGCGAGACTGCGCTTGGGGCGCTGCTGAACCATATTACCACGGGCGCAGTTGAGACCAGTTTTCAACCGATGAATGTGAATTTCGGGCTATTCCCGCCGCTTCCGGAAAAGGTCCGCAAAGCAAACCGTAAGCGCGGGTATACCGACCGCGCGCGGACATTTTTCGCGCAATGGGCCGCTCAGGCTTCGTCTTCATCCTGATCGCCCGCTTTTGCCGGAAGTTGCAATCGCGACGGCGGCGGGCATCGCTGCTTGCTCGTTTTACGAACTACGCGCGTGGTTAGAAATTCTGCCGCGGTAAGTGCGCCGGTGCGATCGCGGTCCGCAGCCGCGAATTTCGTGCCGGTCTTGATCGCATACTCCTCGAACGACAGCTTTCCGTCGCCATTGCTGTCGAGCTTCGCATAGGCTTTGCGTCGCGACAGCAGATACTCTTCGCGAGAAATGGCGCCATTCTTGTCTTTGTCGTATCGCGCGAAGCGTTTTTGCTCGCGCGTCATCTCGGTCGCCTCTAGCGGCGGCGAAATGTCGGTCAGCGCCAGTTGCGTGTCGGGTGCGCCGGGTGCGGGTGCGACTGGTGCCTCGGCTTGGCCCTGCCAGATCAACGCGCCTGCAGCCACGAGCAGCAGAGCCGACGCAACGCCAGCCAGAAAACGCCACATCCCTTAGCCTCCCACCTAAGACCTTGTGCGTGATCGTGGCCCGGTCAGTCCAAAGGTCAAGGCTGAAAGCGCACGACGCTGAAGCGAAATTGGAGGCCTGCCGCTCAGGAGCCGCGCTGCATCTCGGCGAGCCCAATCGTCAAGGAGCGCGAATGGCCTCAACGCCCTCGAAGACACGACCTCGCGCATATCCTGTACCAACGACAATGCGCGACTTGTAGAAACCGGGTCGGAACATTTGATGGCAAAATCGACCAGCGCAAAGGCCTCCCCCGCTGAGCCAATGGGCGCCAACGCGGTTATGGCTGCCGCTGCTGCATACAGCCCGCCGCCTCTGCCGGATGCGTAAGCGCCAAGCGCTTTCGGAGTCAGAGGCAGGGGATCGAGTAGGGCCGACCAACCATCGATAATTCGAAGAAGATGAGCCGGAGTGACGTCACGGCGTCGCGTTAAGCCCCTTGCATGCTCGAGATCCGGATCGACCGCCTTACGGGTGTCGTCGGCTACAGCAATTTGCTCCCGCCACCATGCCAGTCGGATGAGTCCGAGCTGTGGCTCGTTGACCGAGGCAACGCAGGCGCCCAGCCTGGCGTCGAAGCTGAACAACCCCTCAAAATCGTTGCGGAACGTCGCGGGCGCATAGGTCAAAGCCAGCATTTGATCAGGAGGCAGGTCCGCCGAGCCTTGGGCAGTGACGTCATTCGTGGCAAATTTCACGTTAACGCTTTCGCTTCAATCGCGATTAGCCGCTTTTGCCGCAAGGGGCCGATCCTGTCGCAAGACTTTCGAGCAGGATTACATATGAACCTCGCCAACTCCGCACGGCAACACCTTTTGAAAAGGTTGGCCAGGGATACGACCGGCAATACGCTGATGCTCGTCGCGGCCGCGACAATCCCGCTGACCGGAATGATCGGCGCCGGC
The DNA here is from genome assembly GCA_965365485.1 of uncultured Aquisediminimonas sp. Lineage (GTDB taxonomy): Bacteria > Pseudomonadota > Alphaproteobacteria > Sphingomonadales > Sphingomonadaceae > Aquisediminimonas. The sequence continues at coordinate 4,303 of CBDUBW010000003.1, read as the reverse complement.
GTGGACATCAGCCGTTCCTACCTTGTCAAATCGCGCTTGCAGGCGGCTTGTGACGCAGGCGCGCTTGCCGCGCGTAAGTTCATGACCAACAACACGCTCGATTCCGCGACGATCGCCAAATCGCGGGCTTTCTTCAACAATAACTTTCCCGATAAATCGTTCGGCTCCTCGAACATCAACTTCACACCAGTTCTGGTAGATGACAATGAGATCAAGGGAACCGCGACCGCGCGCCTCCCCATGACCGTCATGACGATGTTCAATAACAAGTTCTCGGACATCAGTGTTAGGTGCGATGCCAAGCTCGATATCGGCAACACCGATGTTGCGCTCGTGCTCGACGTCACGGGATCGATGGGCGGCGCACTCGATGGCTCCACGCGCATCGGCGTACTCAAACAAGCCGTCATCAATTTTTACACGACGCTGGGGCCGGGCAATGACACGCGCGGTCGCATCCGCTACGCGGTCGTCCCCTACAGCACGAATGTGAACCTGACCGGCGTGCTGCCCGACGAAGCCGTGATCGGCGGCACGGGCTCCGACAACTGGGTGTATCAAACCCGCGTCGCCAAGATGGACAAGCCCATCTATGTCGGCACCGCTAATCCTCCCGAAGACTTGGGATACGAAGTCTATGCGTCGGGCGCCAGCATCTCGAAGACCAATTGCGGCAACTACGGCAAGAACAAATGGCCCTCGAATGGCAGCACGACCATCAACGCCGGTGGCCCCGCGCCTGCGCCGACCACGGCGACGACCTATTCGAATAATCCCAATGGTGGCGCTGATTGGGGTTACGCCGGGGCGCCCGACAGCAACACCGGCAACAACAATGCATCATGCCGCCGCAAGCGCACCCGCGTAACCACCACCTACGAGGTTGATGGCTATGCTTTCAACGGCTGGCTTTACAAGCGCGCGTCGGTTGACGTCGGAGGCTACGCGGCAGGCGATACGGTGAACGTTTTCACCGGAAGCTCTTCACAGATCACCAAGGTCGACGAACAGGGCGAGTATGATCTGCGCGAAATAGCGAACATGCCCGGTTTCGAACTTACGGGTGGCGTGAGTCCCACCACATGGTCGGGTTGCATCGAAGAGCGCGATACGACCGACGACATCACTGCGACGACCCCGGTCAATACTAACCCGACCGATATTGGCGCGTTCGATCTCGACATCAATGCGTTACCCCTGGACGATGCAACCCGGTGGCGGCCGATCTGGACGGAGCTGCTCTATTCGCGGAGTACGCTTGGAGAAGCAACGAGCGGCACCAAGGAAATCGCATATGGCTGCCCGGCTGATCCAGCGCGGCGCCTTATGCAATATGCCTCGCTCGATTCGACGCCGACAGGTTTCTCGGGATTGTCGACGTTCCGAAGTTTCATCAATAATCTCGTGATCGGCAGCGGCACGATGCACGATATCGGCTTCATCTGGGGCGCACGGATTCTCTCGGGTGAGGGATTGTTCTCGGCCGACAATCCCGACACTTGGGCCGGGCAGCCGGTCGCGCGCCATCTCATCTTTATGACTGACGGTGAAATGAATGCGCATGAAGACGAATTTGTTTTCCACGGATTCAATCAGCTTGATCAGCGTGTCGCACCGCGTGGCACGTCAAAAGCAAATATCGACAAGATCCACAATCGCCGCCTGCGGATCGCTTGCGAGCAGGCCAAGCAGCAAGGCATCACCGTTTGGGTGATCGCCTTCGCCGAAGGGAAGGCGACGGACTATCCCGACCTGCTCGCATGTGCTTCAACCGAAGATCAGTTCAAATTCGCCGCCAACTCGGACGAGTTGAACGCAGAGTTTCAGAACATCGCGTCGAAGATCGCGCAGCTCCGGTTGACCAAATAATGCGTCGGCTGTTTTCCAACCTTGCGCGCGACGAGCGCGGTGCTGGCATGATCGAGTTCGCGATCGTGGCGCCGACGCTGATCCTTATGCTGATGGCGATATTTGACCTGAGCTACCGCGCCTATATTTCTTCGGTGTTGAGCGGCGAGATGCAAAAAGCAGGTCGTGATTCGACGCTCGAAGGGGGAACCGCAGGCGCGACCGCGCTTGACGCGAGGGTACGCGAGCGGGTCAAGGTTCTGGTCCAGAACGGAACCGTAACCTTCACCCGCAAGAATTTCGAGAGCTTCACGCGCGCCGGACAGCAAGAGCCTTTTGTGGATCAGAAAAATCCGCTGACAAACCAGTATAATGGTCTGCGCGATCCCGGAGAATGTTTCACCGATGAGAATAACAGCGGAACCTGGGATGCGGTCGGCGGGCGCAACGGCCAGGGCAGCGCCGACGATATCGTTCAATATGAAGCGACCCTAACCTATCCACGCATCATCCCGATGTATGGCCTGTCGGGCTGGTCCTCGGTTCAGACGGTCAAGGTTTCTACCGTGCTCCGCAATCAACCCTATGGCGAGCAAGACGTTCGCACCACTCCACCGACGGTATGCACATGACCATGAAGAAATTTTGTGCGCGGCTGCGCAATGACACGTCCGGTGTTGCGCTGCTCGAGTTCGCTTATTCGCTGCCGCTGCTAATCGGCATCGGTGGATTCGGGCTGGAGATGAGCAATCTCGCGATCGTAAACACCCGCATCAGCCAGGCGGCGATGGCGCTCGGCGATAATATGTCGCGCGTCGGCGTGGCGTCGACGCTGTCGGCCACTCAAATTCGCGAGGCCGATGTCGTCGACAGTTTCATCGGCATGAAGAAGCAAACCGGAGAGATGCAGCTTACCGAAAAGGGGCGTGTCATCCTCTCGAGTCTCGAACGTAATGCTGAAGGCGGTCAGACGATTAAGTGGCAGCGCTGCATCGGCAAGAAAGTCATAGGCTCGAGCTACGGCATAGAGGATACCGGGAAAACCGGCACCGCCTTTCTGGGAATGGGACCGCCCGCTGCCAGGATCACGGCTCCGCCCGACTCCGCGGTGATGTATGTCGAGATCAAATATGATTACCAGCCTCTGTTCACGACGATGTTCATACCGGCCCGCGTCATCACGTATGAGGCGGCGTTCATCGTTCGTGACAACCGGGATTTGACGCAGATATATAATCCGTCGCCCACCGCAACCAAGCACACCTGCAACATCTACACCGCCTGATCAGCGGTAGCAGACGCCCTTTGCCGCGGCGACGATGCGAGGCACGTCAATGATCGCCGCTTTTTCCAGATTTGCTGCGTAAGGCAGCGGGACATCCTCGTCGCAAACGCGTGCGATGGGGGCATCGAGATCGTCGAAGCCTTTTTCCATGCACAGCGCCATGATTTCTGACGCGATCGAGCAAGTCGGCCAGCCTTCCTCGACGATGACGAGGCGGTTGGTGCGCTTGAGGCTTTCGAGGATCGCGGCCTCATCCATAGGCCGCAGCGTGCGCAGGTCGATAACTTCGGCGTCGATGCCCTCCCCGGCCAGCGCCTCCGCGGCATCGAGCGCAAGGCCCACACCGATCGAATAGCTGACGATGGTGACGTCATTGCCCTTGCGCATCGTGCGGGCCTTGCCGATCGGTAGCGTGACGTCGCCATCGGGGACTTCAAAGCTGCGCCCGTAAAGCAGTTCGTTTTCGAGAAAAACAACGGGATCTTCGCACTGGATCGCGGCACGCAGCAATCCTTTGGCGTCTGCAGCGTCGTAGGGCGAGATGACGATCAAACCGGGGACGCTCGCATACCAGGGTGCGAAATTCTGGCTGTGCTGAGCGCCGACACGGCTGGCGGCGCCGTTGGGACCGCGAAACACGATCGGACAGCGCATCTGCCCGCCCGACATATAATTGGTCTTTGCGGCCGAATTGATGATGTGATCGATCGCCTGCAACGCGAAATTGAAAGTCATGAATTCGATGACCGGCCGCAAGCCGCCCATCGCTGCGCCGCTGCCAATGCCGGCGAAACCATATTCGGTGATGGGCGTATCGATGACGCGACGTGGGCCGAATTCTTCGAGAAGCCCCTGCGTGACCTTATAGGCGCCCTGATATTCTGCGACCTCCTCACCCATTACGAAGACGCGTTCGTCCGCGCGCATTTCTTCGGCCATGGCATCGCGCAAAGCCTCACGTAACGTGAGCTTGACGGTGGGGCCGCTCCATTCGCTGATCGGCTCTGGCGCGGGCTTGGCGGACTTGACGAGCGCATCGGCTGCCGAAGGTGCCGGCTGTGGCGAGGCCCCCTCGGGCACCGGTGCCTTGGCCTGATCGGTCGGAGCCTCGACCGGCGCGGCATTGGCGGCGTCGCCTGAATGTTCGCCGTCCTCTCCTGCCATACGCGC
>CBDUBW010000002.1:0-41188 GCA_965365485.1 uncultured Aquisediminimonas sp. | reverse complement strand
ATGGCAGATAGATGTCATCGATGTAGATGCCGGCCGAAGGACTGGTGTTCGCTCCGAAGTCGTTGAGGCCCACCCCGCGGATGGTTACCACGGGCAGAGCCCCTGGCGCATTCTCCTTAACGTCCACATTGGGCGTCAGTGAGACCGCATCCTGAAGGTTGACGACGTTTCGCTGCTCCAAGGCCTCACCGCTGAACGCTGCGATCGATGCGGCGACGTCGTTGACAGCCGTCGCGCGTCGCTGCGCGGTTACGACGATTACGTCATCGGTCACCGTGGTCGTGGCTTCGGCGGAGCGCTCGTTTTGGGCTGCGGCGGGGCTGACGGTTGTCACGCAGCCGGCGAATGCGGCGCCCAATAGGAGGGCCCTGCGCAACCCCACGCGCGTTTCGAGCCGTTCGTCAAAGGTCATTTCGCCCTCCCCTGGTCGTTGCTCTCCGCTCTTACGGATCGGTGCAGAATATCACCCGAAAGTTTTGAGTCGTCAAGTTCCTTTCGCGCGGTTACATGTTCTCACCCAATTGTAAGGACCAGCATGCCGCAAGCTGCCGCCAAATTCGCCGGAGCCGATCGCGCGGATCGCGAGCTCCAGCTCTTGCGAGCCGCGTCCGAAGGGCTGAACACCGACGGAGTGTCGCAGGAATGGTTCGTCGCGACCGCCAGCTCGCTCGGGATCAGCAGACCAGCGCTCTACACCTATGTTTCGGATCGCGATGATCTCTTGGCGCGGTGCTACGAGCACTCTTGCGAACAGCTGGAGTGGCATCTCGATCGCGCCGTTGCCGGTTCGAGCAGCGTCGCCGAAGCCATCGACCTATTTCTTGCGAACGCGGCCGATCCGTCAGGCGCCGAGATCGCGGTGCTGGCAGAGGTGAGTGCGCTGGTGCCCGATATCGCTAGCCGGGTCTGGGCTCGCTACGAGGAAGTCGTAAGCCGATTGGCGCAACTCCTGCGCGATGGGATCGACGAAGGCCGTTTTCGCACATTGAACGCCGCGATCGTTGCGCGAGCGATCATCGGGCTCGTCAGTTGGTCGCCGATGCAGAAGCGCTGGCGATCGGATGCCGATCCCACTCTTATCACGGCGGGCGCTCGGGTCCTATTATTCGATGGCGTCGGCACCGACGCGGGCGACTTGCGCGCTTGCGACATCGCCATCCCCAGGCCCACGTTCGACGATAGCAAGTTGTTCGATCGCGACGCACTCGACGCTGCCCGGCGTGAGCGCCTCCTCGCCGCGGCCTCGCGCCTGTTCAATCGCCAGGGCGTGGGTGGAACGCGGGTGGAGGATGTGGCCGATGCCGTGGGCATCAGCAAGCGCACGGTGTTTCACTATTTCGCCGGCAAGGCGGAGCTTCTCGATGCCTCGCTCGAGCGGGCGTTCGACATCTATCGCGACATCGCCGCCGCGGCGCTTGCCCTCCCGGGGCCGAAGGCGGGTGCGCTGTACAACGCACATCGCACGGCGGTGACGTTGATCGCGGACGAGGTGTCACCGCTGCTACCGAGTGTCGGCTACGGTCTGCTCCCCGCGCAGCGTCAGGCGGCGTTCCTCCGGCGCGGGACCGAACTTGCCAACCAGTACCGAGCTTTGCTGCGCGATGGGCAAAAGGACGGCTCGATCCGCGACGTGCCCATCGACGCGCTCGTCGTGAGCATGCCGGGCGTGTTCTTCTGGACCGCATTCGGCGCCGCGGCCGTTGCCGAGTTGCCTGTCGACGACCTCGCTTCGGAGTTGGCTACGTTGGTCGTGCTCGGCATCAATCGGAGGGACTGAGATGACGTCCGCGATTGATGGACACTGCGCGCCGGGGTTCGAGCCGGTGCGCGACACCTTTGCGCAGAATTTCGAAGCCACGCCGGTGGCCGAACTCGGCGCCGCGTTCTGTGTCTTCAAGGGTGAGGAATGCGTGGTCGATTTGTGGGGCGGCTACGCGGATCCTGAGCGGAAACGCCCCTGGACCCCCGACACGATCGTCAATGTGTGGTCGACCACGAAAGGCGCGGTCGCGCTGTGCGCGGCGCTGCTCGCGGATCGCGGCCTGCTGTCTTACGATCAACCGGTGTCCTCCTACTGGCCAGAGTTCGGCGCTGCGGGAAAGGAATCCATCACGGTCGGTGCGGTGCTTTCGCACCGGGCGGGCCTTCCGGCGTTCGCGAAGGATGTCACGCTCGACGATCTGTTCGACTGGGAGAAGGCCACGTCATTGCTCGCGGCTCAGGCCCCGTTTCCTGAAGCCTATGGAGCAGTGTGTTATCACCCGGTGACGTTCGGCTTCCTCGTGGGCGAACTGATCCGCAGGGTGTCGGGCCAAACCCCGGCCGCCTTCCTGACCGAACATCTGTCAGGGCCCGCAGGCGCGGGCTTCTTCATCGGAGTGCCGGCCGATTGGCCCGGAGAGGTCGCCGATCTCGTCCCGCCTCCAGCCGCGCAAGCGGCGGAAATGGCACCTGCCGAGGTGGTTGTGCGAGCGCTGAGCAATCCGCCGATCCAAGCGGACATTGCCAATTCGGCCGAGTGGCGCGCGGCGCAGATACCGGCGGCGAACGGATATGCCTCGGCCCGCGGCGTGGCCAGGCTCTATGGCTGCGCGGCCAACGATGGCCGGTTTGCCGGTCGGCAGCTCATCTCGGCCGGAGGAATCGCGGAGTTGCGCCGCGTGGTGACGGAAGAGCCCGACCTGATGCTCGGCATGGCGCCGCGATGGTCGCGTGGACTGATGGTAAATCCCGAGGGACTCTTCGGCCCGCATCCCGAAACGGTTGGCCATTGCGGCTGGGGCGGTTCGTTCGGCTGCGCCGATCACGGCAACCGGATTTCGATCGGCTACACGATGAACCGAATGGGAGCGCAGCTTTATTCCGATGCACGGGCGACGGCGCTCGCCGATTGTGTCTACCGTTGTCTGGTGTCGGAGAGTTAAACCATGGAGGCAAAGGTGAACGCATGGGACTTCCTGGTCGATAAGTCCGACCTGTCGCGAACGAAGCTTCGGGAAGTGAGTGAGCAAAGGGATACGTGGTGGCCCGCATAAAGGGGCATACGGTGCATGCGGCCGCAGTTCTTAATTTCTGTCTACGCTCGTGATGTGAGCACACCAGTCAGCCGATCCGCGCTGCACATTATACACAGCGGACTGGTAAGGCTCACGCGACTTTGGGCATAAGCGAGCACTCAAATGTAACTTCCGGGTGATCAGAAGCAGCAGTTCTTAGCCACCGCCACTCACCGAGGATCCGCGGGCTTTCCTCCAAGCCAACGCCCGCACTATGCGATCATGGCGTTTTCGGTCGAGTGGATAAAACCATATGAACGTGGCTGCGGCCAAGGCGAAAGTCAGCGGGGCAGCGAACATGATAAGCCGCAGGTTCTGCAGGGTGCTGGCTTCCTGAGGCTGGTTGGCGATGTAACCGATCGCCGAGAGCACCTCTCCCAACAGGCCGACGCCCAGGCCAAGCGCGGCCTTTTGGATGAACGACACAAAGCCGAACACCATGCCCTCGGCGCGAATGCCGGATCGCCACTCGCCAAATTCGACGGTGTCCGGCATCATGGCCCAGAAGGTCAGGTAGCCTGCGCCCCCGGCGACGCCGGCTACCGCAAGCACAGCCAGAAGGACGGCGACCTCGCTCGATGGCACCAGCGCGAACGCGGTGTAGGCAACAACTCCCAGCAGGCTGCCGCAAAGCGACACGGTTCGCTTGGAGGTGCGGCGCATAAAATGGGTCCAAAGCGGGATGCTCAGCATCGCGAAGCCGGTGACCATTGCCAGCGCGGTGCCGATAAGATCCTCCCGCCCGACGTCGTACTTGAAGAAGTATGGCAGCGCTTTTCCAAAGAACGTTCCGGCCATCGATGCCATCAGCATTGTTCCACCGACCAGCCAGAACGCACGGTTCAGCCGCAGCATGCGCATCATTTCGCGCGCTGAAGGGGCGATCTGTGCGTCAGCTGTCGCGCGCTCCTGCGTGGCGGCGAAGGCGTTCCAGTGAAGCAACGTGCCGATGACGCCGAACAGCAGCGCGACGTAGAGGAAGCCGCGCATCGCGTCGCCCGACCCCAGCCAGTCGACGAGGCGCAGGGTGAAGAACGCGATGAGCAGGCCACCGGCTGTCGCGCCCACCATGCGGAACCCCGCCAGCACGCCCCGTTCATGGCTGTCGGACGTGATCGCAGCGGAGAGCGAGAGGTACGGCATCGAGACGACGGTGTAGAGTGTGCGGAACAGCATATGCGCGGCCAGCGCGAAGAGCGTCAGCGCCGTGCCTTCGAAGCCCGTGGGAAGGAACATGAGGGCCCAAGATGCCGCCAGCGGGACGGCGCCAAACAGCAGATAGGGCCGGTAGCGCCCCCACCGCGAGCGAGTGCGGCTCGCCACATACCCCATTACCGGGTCGGTGATCGCGTCCCAAATCAGCGCCGCCGCGAAAATCCACCCGCCGGTTGCCGGGGGCAACCCGAGAACGTCCGTATAGTACAGCAGCAGGTAAAGACTGGCGGTTGTAAAATAGAGGTTGAAGCCGAGATCGCCGAGCCCATACCCAAGCCGCGTGCGCAGCGGCAAACGGTGCCCGGTCATTGAGGTTCGCCGCACGTCGACAATCCCTCGACGCGGCGTTTCAGCGCCTCATTGAAGAGCACGAAGTTTCCTCGAAGCGCTTCACGATGCTGGCCCAGGATTTGGCCGACCAGAGTTCCCGAAAAATGCTCGAAGTGGCGCACCCGCGTCCTTTCGACGTTGATCGGTTCGAGCATCCACCAATGGTCGCCCCTGAACAACGCGCGGTCCGGCAGGCCGCCTTCCCAGCGCATCGCGAACGGCGGCGTCACCGAGACCACCTTCACCTGCTGGATCGTCGCCTCGCCATCGGCCACCATGGCAGCGTGGACCGTAATGTCCGACCCGGCCTTCGGTTCGCCCTCGATTCGAATGAGATAGGGGTTCCATTCGGGATAGTCCCGGAAAGTGCTGAGCGCCGCCCACACGCGCTCGGGGGAGGCGGCGATCACGATCTCCGTCGCGATTGTCTCCCCGAACTTGTCCTCGGCCCGGCCCGCGAATGGTGAAGCTGGATCCGTCACAAGGTGATGCCTGCGGCGAGCGCTTCCGGGTCGGCCGCGGAGCTAGCGACGATCACCGTATGCTCTCCCGCTTCGAGCCGCCAGCTATGGCTCACCGGGTCGCGGTATTGCAGGCTCACGAGCGGGATCGAAAGGCGGGCGATCTTTGTCTCACCGGGATCGAGGCTGACCCGCGTAAAGGCCTTTAGGCTCTTGCGGGCGCGGGGCTGCACGGTTCCGGGAAAGCCGACGTACGCCTGAACCAAGTCGTCCGCTCGAATGCCGCCGTCGTTGCGCACGGCGACGCTCACCTCGAGCGCGTCACCAGCGCGGCGCACCTGGAGGGCGCGGTAGGAGAACGTGGTGTAGGCGAGGCCGTGGCCGAAGGGATATCGCGGCGCGGTCCCTTCGTGTTCGAACTTCGCGTATCCGTGCCAGTAATCATACTCGATCGAGGCCGCGTCGCGATCGAAGAACGGATAGTCGGTCGGATCCCGCGCGACGGTGAACGGCAGCCGGCCCGACGGGCTGACGGATCCGAACAGCAGATTGGCCAGCGCGGTTCCGCCTTCCATGCCGGCGTAGAAGGTTTGCAGAATGGCCGAGGCCTGTTCGCGCCATTCCTCGACCAGCACAGCCGAGCCCGCGACGACCACGACGACCACCGGCTTTCCGGTGGCCGCCGCGGCGCGGATCAACGCGACCTGTTCTGGCTTTAGCTCGAGCGAGGAGCGGTCTCCCCCGCGCGAGGGCCTGCCGCCACCGATGGCGTTCTGAGCGCGGGCGGCCGCCTCGGATGCCGGGCTGTCCTCCTGCCCAAGGCTGATGTCGCCGGGGATGTACTCGCCCTCGTCGTCGGCGGTGTAGCCCACGACGATGACGCTCGCGTCCGCTTCCTCGGCGGCCCGCGCGGCGGCATCGAGATCGCTCTCGTCGCCGGTCACTATCCGCTCGTTTCCCAGATGCCGGACCAGCCCTTCGAGCGCTGTGACCACGTACGGCGGCCGCACGCGGCTGGAGCCGAAGTCGCCGGTGTTCTCCATCGCCGCGAGTCGCCCTAGCACGGCTAGCTTGGTGATCCGCTCCGCGGCCAAGGGTAGCGTGCTGTCGTTTTCCAGCAGAACTGCGGACTTCTCCGCCGCCTCCAGCGCCAGCGCGCGGTGCGCCTCGCTCGCGACCAGTTCCGCGCCGTAGTGATCGAGCGGATCGTCCGCGCAGGCAAAGCGATACTGCGTCTGCAGAATCCGCCGGCAAGCGGTGTCAATCACCTGCGGCTCGATGTGTCCGGACTCGACCGCCGCTACCAGCTTGTCACCGAACACCAGTGGTTCGGGGTTCTCGATGTCGAGCCCCGCCGCGGCGCCGTATGGCTTGTAGACCCCCATCACCCAATCCGAGTGGACGAACCCGTCGAAGCCCCATTCGTCGCGCAGGATGGTCGTCAGCAGATGGCGGTTCTGGCCGCAGTACTCGCCGTTCATCTGGTTGTAGGCCGACATCACCGAGGCGACGCCCGCGTCGAGCCCGCGCTTGAAGTGGGGCAAGTAAATTTCGTGTAGGGTTCGCTCTTCGACGCGGACATCGACCTTGAACCGGGCGTTCTCCATCGAATTGAGCGCGAAGTGCTTCACCGTGGCGATTACGTTGTGGGTCTGGATTCCGGTGCCGAGCGCTGCGGCCATTTCGCCGAGCAGATACGGGTCTTCTCCGTAGGTCTCCTGAGCCCGGCCCCACGCGGGGTGACGCAACAGGTTGATGCACACCGCGCCCGAGAGGGTGCAGTCATGAGCCCTGATCTCAATCCCCATGGCCTGGCCGATACGGTGTTCGAGATCGACATCGAACGAAGCTCCGCGGGCCATCGAGCATGGAAAGCAGGTCGAATTACCCCGCGCAACGCCGCGCGGCCCGTCTGTGAAGTACAATGGGGGGACGCCGAGCCGCTCGATCCCCGACCCCGCGCGGTAGGGACGGGCGCCCCACACCCCTCCATCCTCTTTGTACTGCTGGAAGAACCCTTTGCCGGACATCATGCCGATCTTCTCTTCGAGTGTCGCCATGCGCAGCACCGCTTCGACCACTTCGCCTATCTTCGCCTCGTTCATCCCCTTTTTGGGAGCTAGCCCGCTCATGCCAAATTCTCCCGATCGTTCCTGTGGTATTGCAAACGTAGCGCGCCCGACCCTGACGGTGCTAAGTTGAGGCGATGACATCTTCCGCCACTGCACCTAGCGAGGGACCGCCCCCGGCGAGAACGAGGGGTCGACCGTCTCGTGACGACCGCTCGGTAGAGCAAACCCGTGCTGCGATCTTGGACGCGGCCTTGAAGTTGTTTGCCGAGCGCGGTTTTGAAGCGGCTTCGATGCGCGACATCGCGGCGGCGGTGGGCGTTGAGCACAGCCTCTTGCGCTACCATTTCGGCGACAAGGGTTTGTTGTGGCGGGAAGCTGTGTCCCAGATGATCGACCGTCTCGATGCACAAATGGCCGAAGTGTGGGTGGCGAACGAGGGCCTCCCCTTGATCGAGCGGTTCAAGGATTTTATCCGGGCCTATGTGCGCTATTGCGCTGCGCATCCGGAACATGCTCGGATCATCGTGCAAGAATCGATTCGGCCGTCTGACCGGGTTCCGTGGATTGTCGAGAAGGGGGTCCGGGATCAGCACGGAGGTCTGGCGCCGGTACTGAAAGCGCTCATTGGCCAAGGATACTTGCCCGATGTGCCGATTGCCTCGCTGATCTACACCATTTCGGCGGCAAGTCAGACGATCTTCATGCTCGCTAATGAAGTTCGTGCCGCCCACAACGTGGACGTTACCGTGCCGGACGAGATTGACCGACACGCGGAGGCTGTCGTTCGGATGCTGATCAAAGAATGACCGCGAGCGGCGCACCGCCCGCGGCCAAGTCGTGGAGAGCGCGTGCTGTCTCAGAACCGCGCAGCCAGGCTTGCGCCGAGTGTCTGGCGAGCGTTGGTCCCGACGAATTGACTGTAACCGCCTGTGTCCAGCGGCGTCCCGAAGATTGTCTCCACATATTGCGTGTCGAAGATGTTCTTACCGAATAGCGACAGCGTGAATGTGTCGCTCGGGTCGGTCACGCCTATCGAGACATCCACGAGCTCGTAGCCCTTGAGACGGGTGTTCGGATCCTGACTGAGCGAGGTGATGGTTGCCGACCGATGGAATACGGTTCCTTGCGTAAAGGCCTTCCAATCGCCCGGCAGCGCAAAATCATAGCGCGCCGTGTAAGAGAGAATCCAGTTCGGGGAGTTGGGCAGAGGCCGCCCGCTGAGATTCTGGAAGCGCTGGGCCCCTTGCGTAACGCAACCCTGCGCGGCCGTTTGACCCGTATAGCAAGGCCCTTGAAGGAACGTCTCGAACGTCGCATCGGTATGCGCGAGATTGAAGTTGACGCTTAATCCAGTGGTCGGACGAAGCGTGGTCTCCAGTTCGAAGCCTTTGGTCTCGAGCTTGCCGGCATTGACGATGGTAAACGTCAGTAGATTGGAGACCGGATTGATCGCGACGGCTTCTGCCTGGAAGTTGCGGAAATCGGTCTTGAAACCGGTGAGATTGAACGTGAGCGCACCGTCAAGAAAGGTGGACTTGATCCCGGCTTCGTAGCTGGTCGGGACTTCGGGCCTCACGAGCTGCAACAGCGACACGTCGATCTGCGAGTTGAACGCCTGCCCCTTGTACCCGCGGGTGACAGTCGCGAAAAGGTTGAGGTCGCGGGTCGGATTGTACTGCAGGCCCGCCCGCCAGCTCCATGAGTTGTCACTGGCTGACGGCACGCCAGGCTGAGGCCCCGCTGGCCCGCACGTCGCGGGCGACGCACGCGTGCAGCTGTAGGCAGGTGTCAGGGTGAGGGTGCCGGGCAGACTGTCGCGCACGAAATCGATGCCGATCTTCTCATGCGTATAGCGCGCGCCAAGCAGCAGTTTCAGCCCGTCCACGATCTCGATGCTGCCTTGCCCGAAGGCCGCATAGTTCTTCGTATCGACTTCGGTGAACTGACGGCGCGATAGAAACAGGCCGGGGGGGAGAGGAGCGCCGAATGTGCCCTGCTGGATCGAGTTGTTGACGATCTGCTGGTCGAAATAGAACAACCCGAGCACGTACTCCAACCGCCGCCCGCTTGGGGACGCGAGCCGCAGTTCCTGGCTGAACTGGCGCTGGTCGACATCACCCTGGTTTAGGTCCAGGATCGGCAAAGGTGTGCGGTCGGCGTCGTTATTGTCGATCGCGTCCCAGCGGCGATAGGCGGTGATCGAGGTTGCGGTGAAATCACCCAGCTCCAGGTTTGCTTCCCCGGCGATGCCTCGCGACTTCTGATTGGTGAACAGGCGCGCGCCGAGGGTCGTCTGCCGATTGTTCGGCCCGGGTACGATGCCCACTGCCTGTTCTGCGGCACGAAGGGTGGGGCCGGTGCCCCACGCGCGGGTGGTCCACGTGCAGCAATCGGGTTGACGTTCGGCCCAATCACCCGTGACGAGCAGGTTCAGCGTCTCGGTCGGGCGCAGCTCGATCTTGCCACGCACCCCCCAGTCGTCGATATCGTTAATGTCGCGGCCATCGTTGACGTTCTCGATGATACCGTCGCGGCGAGAGATAAAGCCGCTGAGCCGGGCGAGAACCTTGTCGCCTACGATCGGTCCCGACACTGAGGCGTTGGCCTTGATCTCATTATCGGAGCCGTAAGAAACGAACGCGTTGCCCGACAGATCCTCGGTCGGGCGCTTAGTTATGATCGAAATGACGCCTGCGGATGCGTTTTTGCCAAAGGTGATCCCTTGTGGGCCGCGCAGGACCTCGATGCGCTCGATATCGGCAAAATCGGTGAAGCCGGCGCCCTGTCGGCCGATCACCACGCCGTCGATGTTGATCCCCACCGCGCCCTCGACCGCATCGGAGAACGTGTTGGTGCCGATGCCACGGATGATCGTGCCGGATGAGCGGGGACTCGACGCTTGGTTGAAGATCAGGCCAGGCGAGACGCGCTGGAGATCCGTAAAGCTGCTGATCTGGCGCGCCTCGAGCTCTTCTCCGCTTACCGCCTGAATCGACAGCGGGACGTCCTGAAGCCGCTCGGCGCGGCGGGTAGCAGTAACGATGATCTCTGCATCTAAGACTGACGCGGATGCCTGTGGCTCCGCCTCTTGAGCCGCGACGGGGCCCGAGCTCATCGCCAGCCCTGTTCCGGCAAGCAGAACGCCTTTCCAGCCACAGCGGTAAACCTTGTGCATGGTACCCTCCCCTTCCGAGCCGGCGACGCCGGCGTTGCGGCTGGGGCAGCTTTGGCGCTTGCTCCACGAGCCGATGTAGGTATTTATTACCCAATTGGACAATATAGCAAGAGGGATTGTTGAGCCATGCAAAGCCAAATGCCCCCTGCCGAACGCAACGAGCTTGCCCGCGATTACCAGCGTGATGGTTATGTCGTGGTGGCCGATCTGGTGGACGAGGAGACGGTCAACGCCTTGCGGAACGAAGCGGCCGCTATCGCAACCGGCGCGCGCGACTCGGTCCTGGGCGCCGATATCGTCGCGGCATCGGCGGGAACGGGAGAGGACGCCATGAAGGCGGTACTCGCGATTCACTTTCCGCATAAGGCCTCTCCGCTGATGCGGGACATGCTCGCCTATCCGGCGATCGTGGATGTTTTGACCGCGCTGATTGGTCCCGACGTAAAGGCGATGCAGTCGATGCTGTTCGTCAAGAATGCCGGCAAGCCGGGTCAGGCCTGGCACCAGGACGAATTCTATATTCCAACCCGCGACCGTTCGCTTGTCGGCGCTTGGATCGCGCTCGATGACGCAACGATCGACAACGGATGCCTGTGGATGCACCCGGGCTCGCACGCGGATGGGATCATCTGGCCCACCGCGCCTCACGGCGACACCCGGTTCGACAACAGCGAGGAAGCCCAAGGTTTCCCTTATCCGCGGGAGGGCGGCGTTCCGGTCGAGGTCCAAGCCGGCGCGGTGGCCTTCTTCAACGGCTACACGCTCCATCGTTCACTTGATAATACGCGAAAGTCCGGGTTCCGGCGGGCGCTGGTTATCCACTATATGAACGCGCGCTCGATGTTGCCCTGGAGCTTCGGCATGCCGCCCACTCCGCGAAGCGATTTTCGAGACATCGTCATGATCGCCGGCAACGACCCCTATTCCTATAAGGGCCTGGAAGAGGTCACCTTCCCGTTCATCCGTCCCGAGGATCCGGCGCAGGCGGCGTTGGTTTTTGGGCGTGCGGCGGAGGCAGCCGAGGCCGCATCCGCCGCACGGTCTGACTAGATGTGGCTCGGCATCGATATCGGGACCTCGGCCGTGAAGGCCGTAGTCATCGATGATGCGGGCGCAATTGCCGGCCAGGCCAGCGCGCCGTTGCAGGTGTCCCGGCCCCGCCCACTGTGGTCCGAACAGGATCCCGCTGACTGGTGGAGCGCGGCGGTCATAGCTATAACGGCGCTTCCCGCTTCGATCCGCAGCAACGTTCGGGCGCTCGGCCTGTCGGGGCAGATGCACGGCGCGACGTTGCTCGATCGGCAGAACCGCGTGCTGCGGCCGGCGATCCTGTGGAATGATGGCCGATCCCACGTCGAGTGCGCCGCGTTGGAGGCGGCCGCCCCGCAGGCTCGTTTAATTACCGGCAACATCGCCATGCCCGGCTTTACCGCGCCCAAGCTTCTGTGGGTCCGCCGCCACGAGTCCGACGTGTTCGCCAGCGTAGCCAAAGTGCTGCTCCCCAAGGACTATGTCCGCTTCCGGCTGACCGGCGATCACGCCTCCGATCCGTCCGACAGCGCGGGAACCCTGTGGCTCGACGTGGCCAAGCGCCGCTGGTCAGAGGAGATGCTCGGCGTGTGCGGGCTCGATGAGCGGCAGATGCCTCGCCTCCACGAGGGCAATGAAATCACTGGCACAGTGTTGCCGGAGATTGCATCGCTGCTGGGCATTCCACCGGTTCCGGTCGCGGCCGGCGCGGGCGACAACGCCGCCGGCGCGATCGGCGTCGGGGCCGTCGCGCCGGGCGACGCGTGTATCAGTCTGGGCACATCGGGAGTGATATTCGCGGTTTCGAACGGCTATGCGCCGAATCCTGCGCAAGCGGTCCACGCATTTTGCCACGCGCTGCCGGGCCGCTGGCATCAGATGGGGGTTGTCCTCTCTGCCGCCGCGTGCCTCGATTGGGTCGCGCAACTTGGGGGGTTTGCAGACGTGGCCACTGCGCTCGCCGCGGCCGAAGCGCACCGCGAGCGACCGGTGCCCGTGTTTCTGCCTTACCTTTCGGGCGAGCGAACCCCGCACAACAATCCGCACGCGACAGGGGCGCTGGTGGGGTTGACAAGCGAGACTACTCGCGGAGCCCTAGTGCGCGCCGTGCTTGAAGGTGTTGCGTTCGCGATGGCGGATGCTGCGGCAGCCATCCGCGTCGCGGGCACCCGCATCGACCGGCTTTGGGTGATCGGCGGCGGTGCGCGCTCGCAATTTTGGGGCACGATCCTCGCCGCCACCCTCGAGGTGCGGCTTGATTATCCGAGCGGCGCGGAGGTCGGCCCCGCGCTGGGCGCCGCCCGCCTTGCGCGCATGGCGGTCACCGGCGAGACGCCGGAGATCGCGGCACCCGCGCCGGCGGTCCACCACGCGATTGATCCGGAATCGGACCTGCAGCGTCGTCTTGCGGATCGGCTCGCCGCCTTCCGCGCCCTCTATCCCGTGGCTCGCTCATTCAGCTTCCCCTTTCAGGAGATCCGTCCATGACCATTTTCGCCAACGTTCCCCTTGTACGCTATGAGGGGCCGCTATCGCGCAACCCGTTCGCATTCCGGTATTACGACAAGGATCGGGTAGTACTCGGCAAGCGCATGGAGGATCACCTGCGCTGGGCGGTTTGCTACTGGCACAGCTTTAACTGGCCGGGTTCAGACGTGTTCGGGTCCGGGACGTTCGATCGTCCGTGGCAGCCCCACCAGCCGGCTTCTCCGGAGCGGGCACGCATGAAGCTCGACGCGGCGTTCGACTTCTTCACCCGGCTGGGCGCGCCCTATTTCTGCTTTCACGACGTCGACGCGATGGCCTGTTTCGGTTCGACTTCGGAATATGTCGCGAACCTCGATTCCATCGTCGACGCGATGGCAGGTAAGATGGCCGAGAGCGGGGTGAAGCTCCTGTGGGGCACCGCCAACCTGACGAGCCATCCGCGCTACGCTGCTGGGGCGGCCACGAATCCCGATCCGGAGGTCTTCGGATGGGCGGCGCTACAGGTACGATCCATGCTCGATGTCACCAACAAGCTGGGTGGCGCCAACTATGTCCTGTGGGGCGGGCGCGAAGGCTACGACACGATCCTCAACACCGATCTCGCGCGCGAGATGGACCAGCTCGGCCGGTTCATGGCGATGGTCGTAGAGCACAAGCACAAGATCGGGTTCAGCGGCACAATCCTGATCGAGCCAAAGCCGCACGAACCGGCAAAGCACCAGTATGATCGCGACGCGGCAACGGTGTATGGCTTCCTGAAGCGCTATAGCCTCGAAAGCGAGATCAAGGTCAACATCGAGGCGAATCACGCGACGCTCGCTGGGAACAGCTTCGAGCACGAGATTGCCACCGCCGCCGCGCTTGGCATCCTTGGCTCGATCGACATCAACCGAGGCGATCCCCAGAATGGCTGGGACACTGACCAATTCCCCAACAACGTTCCCGAGATGACGCTTGCCATGTATTGCCTGCACCGGGCGGGTGGTTTCACCACAGGCGGATTCAACTTCGACGCGAAGGTTCGGCGACAATCGGTGGACGCCGAGGACTTGTTCCACGCGCACATCGGCGGGATCGACGTGCTGGCCCGGGCGCTGCTCAACGCCGCCGCGATCATTGAGGACGGCGAATTGGCGCGCTTTGTGACCGACCGCTATGCTCGCTGGGACGAGGAGTTTGGAACTGACGTTCTTGGGGGGCGCGCCTCTCTTGCCGACGTAGCGGATCGGGCTGCGAGCAGCAACCTGGACCCTAAGCCGCGATCGGGCCGTCAGGAATACCTGGAGAACTTGGTGAACCGGTTCGCCTGAGTGCGGCAATTCAAAGACAGCTAGCGTAAGGCAACATGTGGATCCTGTCCTTATTCTCAGTGTGGAGGTCCAGGCTGGACGGTGGGACCAGATCGAATATGTCCCCAGTCAACTGCGAAACGTAGAGCGGAAGCAGTACATATTGAGTCCACGTGGCCCGAAACCGTTTGAATGAACGACAGTGCGCGTTTCCCCTTATGGTCGTGATTAAGGTGTCTCGAAAAGACCGGCGCAAATTTACCCAGATGAGATGCCCCTTCTGCGTGGTCCATCGATTATTTTAGTCTGGGACCATGTTATCACGCGCCCGCCCGCCCATATCCGGTCCGACAACGGCAGCCAATCTATCGCAACCGCCATCGAGCAGGGGTTCACTTGGATCGGCGCGAGACACTCTACATCGCGCCGGGATCGCCATTGGAGAACGGCTACAACGAAAAGCTTCAACGGCTCCCTGCGCGATGACCTGCTTAACGGCGAGATCTTCTACAGCCTCGCTGAGGCAAAGGTGCTGATCGAGGCGTGCCGTCGACACTTCAACACCGTGCCTCCCCACAGCCTCGGCTATCGTCCGCCGACCCCGGAAACCGTAAGATCGCCATTGCCGCCTTCCGGTTCCGCTTCGCTCCACCTCCGGCCGGCAACGGCGCGGGAGGCAACGAGTACTGAGAATCAATCCGGACCACTCTATGGGGGCCGGTCAGACCCCTGATTGGCCGCCGGTGAGGCAATCATCGAGCGCAAGCGTCACGACCGCTTCTCCCATGCCGGCAACGCTAAGACCCTCAGCGGCAGACTGAGAAATACAGTATTGTATGTCGGAAAGCTCCGGCATACACTGATGTATCTCGTGGGGACGATGCTTGCTCTGAGGGGACAAAAATGCCGACCACCTCCTGGACATATTTGATGAAATCCTGCGCCACGGGCGCGCTGTTCATCTCGAGCCCTAGTCTGGCCCAAACGGAGGCTCCGGTCCGCGATGAAGCTCAGGAAGAGCCGCTGAACGGAGATATTGTGGTGACCGCTCGAAAGCGCGGTGACGAGCTGCTTCAAGACGTTCCTCAGTCGATAACCGCGTTGGGCGGCGATCGCCTGGAAGATTTAGGGGCGCGGTCAGTATCCGATGTGCTCCAACTCAGCCCAAGCGCTACCGTGATCGAAGGGAGTCCTGGGCTGCAACGAATTCAGGTTCGGGGCATTTCAACAAGCTTTGGCGACGCAACTGTCGGCTATTACTTAGACGAACTTTCGTTCTCGCTTTTACGTGAGCCACTGTCGCCCGACGCCGGCGCTTTTGACCTTGAGCGCATCGAGATACTGAAAGGGCCTCAAGGGACTCTATACGGGGACGGTGCGTCCGGTGGCGTGGTGCGCATCTTGACGCGTCAACCGCAATTCAACGAGTTCGAGGTAAAGACCGATACTGGTTTGTCCTTTACCCGGGATGGAGGGACAAACTACGATCTCAACGGGGCTGTGAACGTGCCTCTTGTCGACGATCGCCTCGCCTTTCGCGCCAGTGTCAGTTACCGCGACTTAAGCGGATGGATCGATACCCCCCGGCTGGGCCTTGAAGACGCGAACGATAGCCAGATTGCAACCTATCGTGCCAAGCTGCGGGCCGCGATCTCCGATAATTTTGAGGCGACCCTTGGCTACTGGGGCTCTCGCATCGACAACGGAGGCACCTCAGCCTCATTCGACGACGGCACTAACGACGCTTTGCTGCGCGAGCGCAGCCGCCACGACTATGACCTCTATAGCCTTACTCTCAACATAGGCGCTGGACCTTTCGCACTAACGAGTGCAAGCTCATACCTCGATTATCGAACAGATCGCCGAAATGATATTGGCGGTGGTACGGTGTTCGACTACAACTTCGACGTCGGAAACTTCACACAGGAAGTTCGCCTTTCTTCCGATTTCAACGGCCCGCTCCAGGTCACCGCTGGCGGCTTTTACCGCGATATTCATCAGACCAGTTTCTACGACGTCGGTGGTTTTACGGGCAACGAGGTATTCAACTCCGAAGCCTGGGCCGTGTTCGGTGAACTTTCCTACGACCTCAGCGAGGTTCTCGAGGCGACCATCGGCCTCCGCTATTTCGAGGATCGGCGCGACTACGTCGATGTCGGCTTGGCGACAGGGGGCGCGGATAAGTACACGAGCTTAAATCCCCGCTTCAACCTGGCGTGGACTCCCTCGGACAACACCCTCCTTTATTTCAATGTGGCGAAGGGCTTTCGCAGCGGTCAGATCCAGGACGCTTTTGCCCTGCTCTTCGCGCAGCTAGCCGGGGTCGATGTCCCACTCTCGATCGAGGAAGAGGAGGTGTGGGCTTACGAAATAGGGACTAAGCTCGACATCTCTACAGCGTTCTCACTCGAGGCTGCGGCTTATCTCAACAATGTCACCAACCTTCAGACCACCGCGCCGCTGCCGCAACTCCCAGGCCTGAGCGTTCTCGTCCAGGGCGGCAAAGCGCGCATACCCGGCGCCGAGTTGAC
Organism: uncultured Aquisediminimonas sp.; assembly: GCA_965365485.1. GTDB lineage: Bacteria > Pseudomonadota > Alphaproteobacteria > Sphingomonadales > Sphingomonadaceae > Aquisediminimonas. Next base: position 24,542 of record CBDUBW010000002.1, on the reverse strand, counting down.
AATGACTGCGCGGCCTGCTCGAGGCTTCACGGCCTCGGCGAGTGTAAGCTGGAACGACGCTCAGTTCCGCAGTACAGTTCCCGGAGCTTACACCAGCGGCCAGCGTATTTCGTTCGTTCCCGAATGGACGCTGTCTCAGCTGTTAGATTACAGTACAAACATCAATGCTGGTGGTTGGAGCCTGTTTGGATCCTATAGCGGGCAATACACCTCGGAGCGGATAAACGTGACATTGGGCGGCACCGTCCCGTCCGATAAGGTCTATAAGGCAGACCTTAGACTGGGCGTACGCCGCGGAGGCTTGGAAGTCGCTGGCTTCGTGAACAACCTCTTCAACGAGAGAGGTGCGCTGGCGCCTGTCATCGCCGGAACCGAGAGTACTCGATATCGGCCTCGCACCATTGGAGCCGCGCTCCGTACCAGCTTCTAAATGAGCGTTGGTACGCCGAATGCTTTGCCAGCCTGGCGGCTGGCATTTTTTGCCAGCCCTGCGATGGCGTTTATGCTGGTCCAAGGGCCTGCGGCAGGGGTCCTCCCTTCATTGTACGCGACGGAGCTCGGCCTCGGCCTCGCCGGACTCGGCGGTGCACTGCTGGTAACCCGGCTAATCGATGGGTTCATCGATCCCCTTATCGGGCGGTTCTCGGACCGGCTTGGGAGCCGATGGGGGCGGCGGCGACCGATCCTGTTACTGGGGGCGTTGCTGAGCGCGATTTGCGTGCAGTTCCTTTTCCGCCCGCCTTCCGACGCCACAGTCGCCTACTACATCGGCTGGTCGGCCGCGCTTTACGTCTCCTGGTCGCTTATCGAAGTCAGTCATTCAGCGTGGACCGCCGAACTCTCCGGCGATTACGATGAGCGATCACGGGCGTTCAGCTTTCGCGTTACAGCCGCCTTCATAGGGGTTGCGATGTTCAGCCTTACGCCCCTGCTGCCGGTCTTCGCGACCACTGCGCTCACATTGGAGGTCATGGGCGTCCTCGCGACAATCTTGGCCCTAGTCCTGCCGGCATCTGCCTTGGCTGCCTGCTGCGCCGCGCGCGAGCCTACCGATGAAAGCACGCGCCCTTCCCACGGCTGGCGGGACCTGTGGGACGCCCTTTCGAAAAACAAGCAATTCCAGGTCTACGCCGCAGCGCTGACGGTATTCTATGTGGGTGTCTCGACCCCGCAGATTCTCTCGTTCATCTACATGGATCACTTCATCGGAATCGGCTCGCAAATTCCTTATGTGTATGGCTTCTCCCTGCTCGCTGCCATAATAGCCACGCCGCTCTGGGGTCGCTTTCTCCACCGTATCGGCAAGAAAAGAGGCTGGATGATCAGCGTGGTGGGATTGTCCGCGTGCTGCCTCAGCTTTTTCTTCATCCCCAAGAGTCCCGATAGTCTTTACATCGTCGCTGCGGTCGATGCCCTCACCACAGTGTTTTACGCGCTGGGCCTCGTCGCAGCGCCCGCCGTCCTGGCCGACATCATCGATTACGACTTATGGAAAACCGGAGTTGAGAAAACGGGACAATTCATGGCCGTGAACAGCCTGCTAGCCAAGGCAACGATTGCGATCGGAGGTGCGACCGGGTTCTCGTTCCTGAGCTTTGTTGGTTACTCGGTCACCGAAGCGGCCAACCCTCCCTCTGCCGTGCTCGGATTCAAGATTGCCCTCGCGATCGTTCCCGGTCTGTTTTTTGCGCTCACGCTTGTATTCATCTCACGCTTGCGGATCGACCGGACGGCTCAGCGAGCTATCCGGTCGCGTATCGAGCGGCGCCGAAGCACGCCTTCCGCTGCGGCATGTGCAACGCCGGCGCCCGATCCACGGTTGCCAACATACAGACCTGTATTGTAATGCTTCAGGCGTGACGGGGTATTCCTTTCTTCAATTGGCATTTCAGGCGGTAGGCAACCACCGCGGGTGGCAGCCGGCATGGCGCTCGCCGGAGCCCAAGAAGCGATACGATGTCGTGGTTATCGGCGGCGGCGGGCATGGACTGGCGACGGCATATTACTTGGCGAAAAATCATGGCGTCAGTAACGTCGCCGTTTTGGAAAAAGGCTGGATTGGGGGCGGGAATACGGGCCGCAATACTACCGTAATTCGCTCGAATTATTATTATCCTGAAAGCATAGCGCTCTACGATCTTGCGCTTGGTCTGTATGAAGGCCTTTCACGCGACCTGAATTACAATATTATGTTCAGTCAGCGCGGGATGGTTACCCTCGGACACAGCCGTCATGATCTCGATTCGATGCGCCGCTGGGTAGGCTCCATGAAAGCAAATGGCGTCGATACGGACATGATCGATGTCCGCCAGATCGAGAGCCTCCTTCCGGCTCTCGACACCTCTGCGCACGCCCGCTTCCCGGTTTGGGGCGGGTTCTTCCAGCGCCGTGCTGGCACGGCGCGCCACGACGCGGTCGTGTGGGGCTACGCACGCGCCGCCGACAGGCTCGGGGTGGACATCATACAGAACTGTGAAGTGCTTGGCTTCAGGCAATCGTCCAGCGGGCGGGCGTCCGGGGTAATAACGACCCTGGGAGAGATAGAGACGGACGCCATCGCAATGACCGTGGCCGGCCACTCTTCGCATCTTGCCGAGCGCGCCGGTTTCTCCCTGCCGATAAGCAGCATGGCCCTTCAGGCCTTTGTAACCGAGCCGGTCAAGCCCGCTCTCGAGACGGTCGCATTGAGCATGGCAACCGGTCTCTACATCTGCCAGTCCGACAGGGGCGGTCTCGTCTTCGGGGGCTCACTCGACCTCTACAACAGTTACGCTCAGCGCGGGAATCTTGCCGTCGCCAAGACTGTCGCCGGCACGGTGGCGGATCAGTTTCCATCTCTTGGCCGCTTGCGAATGCTGCGGCAATGGGCGGGCATCGTTGATATCGTGCACGATTCTAGTCCGATTGTCGGCGAAGCGCCGATTCCCGGCATGTATCTAAATTGCGGCTGGGGAACGGGAGGCTTCAAGGCGATTCCCGCCGGTGGGACCCTGCTTGCACACCACATCGCGACTGGGAGGGCTCATTCCATCGCGCGGCCGTTTTCTTTGGACCGCTTTCGCACCGGCGCACTCATCGACGAAGCCGCCGGCGCGGGCATCGCACACTAGGGCGCGCCGGCATGCTCCTTATCCCTTGCCCCGTGTGCGGTCCGCGCGACGAGATTGAGTTTCGATCAGGTGGCGAAGGACACATTCAGCGGCCCGGCCCTGCGACCGAAGTCTCGGCCGAAGCGTGGGCCGACTACTTGTTCACGCGCAAAAATCCGCGGGGTGTCCATTTCGAACGGTGGGTGCACGCCGGGGGCTGCGGGCGGTGGTTCAATCTTGCCCGGTGCACTGCGACCCATCAGATCCAGGCAGTATATCCGATGGGCGCCTCGAAGCCGGAGGACTTGTCGTGAGTGGAGACGGGGCGTTTCGTAACCCTGTCGGGGGGCTCATCGACCGTACCAAACCCATTACATTCCGCTGGGAAGGCCGCGAATTGAAGGGCTTTGCCGGGGACACTCTGGCTTCAGCCTTGGTCGCCAACGGCATCCGGGTCGCTGGACGCTCGTTCAAGTATCACCGCCCCCGGGGCTTGATGGCCGCTGGTGTCGAGGAGCCGAACGTCTTGGTGCAACTGGGGCACGGCGGGCGCAACACCCCGAACGTACGCGCCACCGAAATAGAGCTTGTCGATGGGATCGATGCGAGCCCCGTTAATTGTTGGCCCAGTTCGCGTTTCGACCTTGGTGCAATCAATAGCGTCTTCAGCCGGCTACTGCCCGCCGGGTTTTACTACAAGACCTTCATGTGGCCGAGCTGGCGCGCGTATGAGTGGGCCATTCGGCGGGCCGCGGGCATGGGCCGCGCCGCCGCGGCGCCCGACCCCGACCGATACGAGTCGCGCTACGCGCACTGCGATGTGCTTGTGGTCGGCGCCGGGCCTGCGGGACTCGCGGCCGCGTCAAGCGCAGCAGCGGGTGGTGCTCGGGTCATCCTGGCAGAACAGGACACCCGCCTCGGCGGCACTTTGCTTTCCCGGCGTGCGAAGATCGAATCGGTCGACGGCATTGGTTGGGTGGACCAGTGCGAAGTGCAGCTACGTGCTAATCCTCTGGTTCGTGTTCTCACGCGCACCACCGCGACTGGCTGCTACGATCACAATTCGGTGTCGCTTGTCGAGCGAGCCGCGGATGAATTCGCATGCGATGGGCCGCAGGGCATGCGGCAGCGGATGTGGGAGGTCCGCGCCCGCTCGATCGTGCTTGCCACCGGAGCGATCGAACGGCCGCTGATATTCCCAGGCAACGATCGGCCCGGCGTGATGCTGGCGACCGCGGCTGAAGTTTACACTAAGCGCTACGCAGCACGACCGGGCAGGCGGGCCATCGTGTATACCAACAACGATCTGGCCTATGATTCGGCGATGGCCCTCGCGCAGTCGGGGATCGAAGTGGCCGCGCTCTTGGATTCACGTGCCGAGGTCATGCCGTATCTGAGGGACAGGCTGCAAAACAAGGGAATTGAAGTACTTTGCAGCGCCCTGGTCGTCGGAACGCTGGGCAGGGGGGCATTGCGAAGTGTTCGAGCTCGCTATGCCGGGGGTGGCGAGCGCACCTTTGCTTGCGACCTCATGGCCGTTTCCGGAGGACTTGACCCGACCGTGCACCTGTTTTCGCAGGCTGGCGGACAGATTGCCTTTGATAGGAATTTGAGCTGCTACCGACCCCGGGAACCTCTTTCCGATGTGACATGCGCCGGTGCAAGCAACGGAAGCTTTTCGCTCCACGATGCCTTGGCCGAGGCGCACGCCTGTGGGGCGCTTGCGGCCTCCCGTGCCGGCTTTCCATGCTCGGGTAAGCCACCGCGCGCGGATGTCACGCCGTCTTTCACCATTGAGTGGACGGTCCCCTCGCTCAATCGTGCAAGCGACCAGGCGAATGCATTCGTCGATTTCCAGAACGATGTCACCGCAGCGGACATCGCTCTGGCAGCGCGAGAAAACTTCCGCTCGGTGGAACACCTGAAACGCTACACGACCCTGGGAATGGGAACCGACCAAGGCAAGACGGCAAATAGCAATGGCCTTGCCATGATGGCGTCGTTCACCGGTTCCCCAATCGAAGCAGTCGGAACGACGCGTTTTCGGCCACCGTTTACCCCTGTCGCGCTGGGGACCTTTGGCGGGCGCTACCGCGGCCAGAGGTTCCAGCCCACCAAGCACCTGGCGTTGCATGACTGGCACGAAAATCAGGGCGCCTTCTTCGAAGAGTTCGGATCCTGGCAGCGGCCGGAATACTATCCAAGGCCCGGCGAAAGCCGTGAAGAAGCAGTTCGGCGGGAGATGGTCGCAGTGCGAACCGGCGCTGGCATCCTCGACTATACCCCATTAGGCAAAATCGAGGTCAAGGGGCCTGATGCGGGCGCGTTCCTCGATCTCATCTACGCCAACGCCATCGGAGGTCTAAAGCCGGGCCGCTTGCGATACGGCTTGATGCTCAACGAGCTCGGAGTCATTATCGACGACGGTGTTGTCGCCCGGCTGAGCCCAGACCGCTTTTGGTTGACGACGACGAGCGGCGGCGCTGAGCGCACCGTAGCGTGGCTCGAGGAGTGGCTTCAATGCGAATGGCCCCACCTGAAAGTGCTGGTCATGCCGCTGACCACCGTGTTCGCTACCGTCCTGGTTTCCGGGCCCTTCGCACGCGAGGTGGTCCGTGCCGCTGGCTGCGACATAGACCTTGCCCCTGCCTCCTTCCCGCACATGACTTGGCGCGACGGCATTGTCGCAGGCGTTCCGGCGCGGGTCTTCCGTGCCAGCTACACCGGCGAAGTCTCCTATGAGCTGACGATCCCCGCCGACCGCGCGCGCGAGTTGTGGTGCGCGCTGATTTCGGACGGCGCGCCTTGTAGACCCGTGCCTTTCGGGATCGAGGCGTTGCTTCGGTTGCGCGCAGAAAAGGGCTTCCTTCACATTGGCGGAGACACCGATGGCACTACCATTCCCAGCGATGTGGGCTGGGGCCATGTAGTAAAGCGCGATCCGGACTTCATCGGGAAAAGATCGTTGCTTCAGGCCGAGAACCAGCGGTCGGATCGGCTCCAGTTCGTGGGCTTGGAGCCGGTGGGCGGCGGTGCGACACCGGAACCGGGTATGCACCTGCGCACGGCCGCTCGCGATCGTGCGCGTAAAACCGACGGTTTCGTCACGGCAGCCCATTTCAGCCCGGCTCTCCAACGCGACGTGGTGCTCGCCATGGTTCGCTGCGGCGCCGCCACGCCCGGTGCGGAGGTAGTGCTGCTGGATGGCGGCCGGGAATTCAAGATAGCGCCCTTGGCCGCCTACGACCCCGAAGGTAACTGCCTCAATGGCTGAGCACCTGACGATTAGGCCTCGGCACCTCACTCACCGCATTTTGTTCAGGGTGTGGCGCGGAAACTCAACCGATGTGGAGGCACTGGAGAAGGCTCTGGATACCCCGCTCCCTCGCCAGCCGATGCGTTTCGCACAAATCGGCGAGGCGCGCATTCACGCGCTAGGGCCGGGCGACTTCGTAAGTGAAAATTGGTTGCCGCTGCCCGAGATCGACCGGAGGCTCAGTGACTTTTACGGGGTCTGGAGCACTTCCGATACGACCGCTGGTCGGGCCAGCCTGACCGTTTCGGGCTCGAGCGCGAGCGACTTGATCGCGTGCGGCTGCAGCCTCGATCTGCATTCTCGTTCGTTTGCGGTCGGGGCTTGCGCTGAAACTCTTCTGGCCCGGGTGCACGTATTGATAGCTCGCTCGGCGCCCGATTGTTTCGATCTCACCTTCGACCGTTCGATTGCGAGCTACATTAATGAATGGATGGCCGATGCCCGACTTGCGTTCTGAAGGTCCGAGCCAGTCTCTGGCTGGCCAACTCGGACCAGCCTACGTTTTGACCGCGACCTGCACCGATGCACTGGGGATCGTTGGCGCGTTGGGCGATTTCTTAAGCAGCCGCGACGGATTCATCATAGACAGTCAGCAGCATGGCGACTCGACCACTGGTCAATTCTTTTCGCGAATCGAGTTTACTGGGGCTGGGCCAAAGTTTCCGGACCTAACCATGCTTCGGACGGAGTTCGCTCCGCTCGCCCGTCAAATGGGCATGGTGTGGGAGATTGTGAATAGCGATGTCCGGCCACGAGTGCTGATCGCCGTTTCGAAATTTGGTCACTGCCTCAATGACCTGCTACATCGCTGGCGCACCGGAACACTCCCGGTTGAGATCATCGGGGTGGTCTCCAATCATCAAGACATGCGTTCGCTCACCGAGTGGCACGGCATCGATTATCACTATCTTCCGGTGACCCCAGAGGGGAAAGCCGAGCAAGAGCGCAAATTGATGGCGCTTGTCGCCGACCGCGAAATCGATCTCCTGGTGCTCGCGCGCTATATGCAGGTGCTGTCAGCCGACCTTTGTGATCGTTTGAGCTGGCGTTGCATCAACATTCATCATTCCTTCTTGCCAAGCTTCAAAGGGGCGCGGCCTTATCACCAAGCCCACGAACGCGGCGTGAAGATCATCGGCGCGACCGCGCATTATGTCACCAGCGATTTGGACGAAGGGCCCATTATCGAACAAGATGTCACCCGCGTGGACCACGGGACCGCGCCCGCCGAACTGGTCGAGATCGGAAGGGACATAGAATCGCTAGTGCTAGCGCGCGCGGTGAAGTGGCATGCGGAGCGCCGCATCCTTCCCAACGGTCAGCGAACGGTGGTGTTCAGATGATGCGAGCCAGTGCGTATCGCGAGGCGGCGGCGAACCTGCTGCGCAAGACGCTGGTATGGGACAATCATGCCTGCATGCCGTTGCGTCCCGGCGACGAAAGCTTCCTGCCCCAACTCGAGCGGGACCGCGCAAGTGGCATCGACATGGTTTGCCTCAATGTCGGGTTTGGACCGCAGACGCTCGAGGACCACATCCGAATGCTCGCTGCCTTCCGGCGCTGGCTCGGGGCGCGTCCGGATCGTTATGTCCTGGTGGAGAGCCTTGACGATCTGGACCGTGCCCGCAACGAAGGGAAGCTCGGCATCGCCTTCGATATCGAAGGCATGGGGCCTCTCAACGGGGGCGATAAGGGCCTGGTCCAGCTGTTCTATGATCTTGGCGTTCGCTGGATGTCGATCGCATACAATCGCGCGAACGCGGTCGGTTCCGGGTGCTATGATGAGGGGGGGCGGCTGACCGATTTCGGGCGAGATGTGCTAGTCGAATGCAAGCGCGTGGGAATGGTGGTCTGCCTTTCTCATACTGGTCACGACACAGCTCGCGACGTGATCGATGCCGCCGACAATCCCGTGATCTTTTCGCATTCCAACCCCAGTGCCGTTCACCCTCACACCCGGAATATCCCCGACGATCTCGCAATTGCTTGCGCCGCGAATGGGGGCGTCGTCGGGGTCAATGGCATCGGGGTCTTCCTGGGCGACAATGACAACCGTCCCGAGACACTTGTCCGGCATATCGATCATCTTGTGCAGCTCGTGGGCCCCGACCATGTCGGTATCGCGCTCGATTACGTCTACGACGGAGAGGAACTCGCGGAGTATCTGGCGACCATGCGAGAGACATTTCCCAACGATGCCACATACGCTCAGCCGATAAGTATGGTCGGGCCGGAGGCTTTTCCCGACATCGCCGCTGGGTTGCTCAGCCGCGGCTACGCAGAGGGCGACATAGCCAAGATCGTTGGCGGAAACTGGCGCCGTATCGCTGAGCGCGTTTGGCGCTGATTGCACGGCGCTCCGCAATTTCGCCGCGCGCTGACAGTCGCTAAAACCTTTCTGACGCTTTTCCGCTAGGCGTTTTTTGCCCTAGTTCATCGGAGCCCATCGGCCACAGCGCAGCGTCTGGGATCCGCGATCGCTGTCAGAGTTCCAGCCTGCTCGTCGTACGCGATGACTGAGAAGCTTCCCATATGGTAGTCATATGCAGGCGCGGCGCCCACGCGTATCCCAAGCTTGTGTAGACCCTCAACCACACCGGCCGAAAGGCGGTCTTCGATAACAACGCTGCGGGCCTCGCTCATAGGGAGCATTCTCGGAGCATCGACAGCCGCGTAAGGGTCGAGCTTGAAGTCGAGCAGGTAGGTCAGAACCTGCGGCAGCGTGCAGTGGATATTGCCCGGCGAGCCGGCCGAGAAGACGGGACGGCCGTTTTTCAGCACCAGCGTATTCCCGATGATGCAGCGGCCCTTGGCGCCCTTCACAAGCGTGGCGTCCATCGGGCTCATTAAATGTCCGAATGTGGCGTGGCTCCCAACCATTGGCACGCCCCCCACCACTTGCCCGGGTATCCCGGAACCCTGCAGGGTGTCCATCATTTGGACCCAATTTCCCGCTTGGTCGACTACCGCGATCTCGCAGCTTCCTGTGGGCTGCTTTTCGTTGTCGCTGATCAGGCGGGGCCGACCGGCACCGCCGGTAAAGCCATCACCCTCTGCGGCATCACCCGCGAGGCGAATGTGCTCGGTGAGATCCACCTTGGGTCGCGATCCCCTTATCAACTTAGCCAGATGCGCGTGATACCCGTCATCGAGCACGGCCTCACTGGGAACATCATAGACGAGATCGTCCTGCGCATACTCCCAATGCCGCGCTCCCTGCCGGAGGGCCTGCCCCATGGCCCACCAGTGTTCCGCAGATCCTGGCGCCATGTCGCGGATACCCAAGTGCCTGAGAATCCCCATTGTCACGCCCGTGAAGAAACCTTGCGCCTGGGGCGGGCCGAGACTGACGACTTCATATTCGTTATGGTGGAAGCGGGTCGGTTCCACCCACCGCGGAAGCGTCTCCGTCATGTGCTCGAGCTTGATCTTCCAGCCCATGGCATTGGCCTTCTTGACGAAGGCCTCGGCCCAGGGGCCTGTAATCATATAATCCGGGCCGTCGCGTTGAACTCCCCGTAGGGTTTCGGCGAGGCCGTTGGGCACAAAGATGTCACCGACGTTCGGGAAGAAGCCGTCGGGCTGAAAGAAGTCCCGCCCTTCGGGAAAATAGGTGATGAATTTCTCGACGAATATGTTGACCCCGTACTCGAAGGTGGAAACCGGATGACCGCTCTGAGCCCACGCAACGGCATCTTCGCACAAGTCTGCCCATGCCATCGAGCCGAACCGTTCGTGGATCGCCTTCAGGCCCGGCATGAAGCCAGGAATTATCGCCGAGGGGGCCATGTATGCGTACGGCCCCATGCCCGTTGGAACCGGCCGGAAGGGTGGCAGCCCGGAAGGGTGTGCGCCGAGGCTATCCAGCTGATGAAGCTTCCCGGTCGCCGCCTCGAAATAGAGAAAAGTGACGAGCCCGGCGTGATTGGTCATGAACGGTTCGACCGCTGCCTGCACTAAGGCACCGGCGATCCCCGCGTCAGCGGCGTTGCCGCCGGCCCGCAATACCTTGACCATCGTCTCGGTTACTATAGCGCTGTCGGTGGTGACTGCCGCACTCAAACCGCTCGGCGGGACTCGCGGACCCGGATTCACGAGATAGCGGGTTAGATCCTCGGTCATTCAGCAGAACCCTTCTCACTTTGCAATTTAAGATTTGGCTGCGCGGGCGTCATACCAAGTTCGCGCATCATCAAACCCATCCACTCGGCGTACTGCTCTGCCGCGACATCGAGGTCCGCAGTTCCATGAGCCACGTTTTTCCAGACCCGAAGCAGGTGCGGCCGTCCGTCTGGATTGGCGGTCTGCAACCGGGCAATGAACTTGCGTCCGTGAGCCGGCGGACAGCCGAGGTCATTATCTCCGTGCAGGGCATAGACCGTGGGATAGGACTGACCATCGACGATCGCGTGATAGGGAGACGCTTCGTAGAGATAGGCGGCCTGCTCGGGAATGTCCGGGTCGCCGAAGTTCATTGTCAGGTAGGCCTTCACAGCGGCGCCGTGGTCGCCGGGAGGTGACATCTCCATCAGGTCGAAAGTTGGCATTTGAGGTGCAACGAAGCGCCACAGGTCGGGCCGTTGCGCCACCGCCACGCCAGCCTTGAACCCGCCGTGGCTAAAGCCCGTAAATGCCATCCTGTCGGGCTCGCTTAGCCCTGACTCCGCGATGTCCTCGGCGACGGCGAAGAGATCGTCGGCGGACCTTTGGATATTCTGGAGGACGCCACCCTTCCACCATGACGTTCCGTACTCGCCGCCCCCGCGAATGTTCGCGTGGACGAATATCCCTCCCTCCTCGAGGAACACGGCATTTTGTTCGAGCGGAAAGGGCAGCCAGGCTGCATTGAAGCCGCCGTAAGCGGTCATGAGCAGCGGACGGGGCTGACTGCGCAAGTCCCCGCGATAAAGGACGAAGTATGGAAGGCGAACCCCGTCGTCGGAGGTGGCGAAGCGCTGCTCGACGGTAACTCCTTCCCAGCGCTGTCCCGGCACGCCGACCAAGGTCCGCGATCCGGTTTGCAGATCGAAGTGGTAAAGGGTGCTGTGCTCAACGAAGCTGGTGATCGGAACGATCAGTTCCTCACTGCGGGGGAAGCGTCGCGGAACAACTACGATCATGCTTGAGGAGTGAGCCGGGACATCGAGCTTCACAATCTGGCCGGAAGTCGGTCCAACCGCATCGATCGCCAAAGAAATATCATCGAGCTTACCGATGATGATCTTGCCCTGAACCACGGTAACCGCGCGGATGACCGACGCTGACGGCGCGACCACTTCGCGCCAGCTTGAGCGGTCTTGCGAAGTCGCGGCGGGAATGCACACCACTCGACCCCGCTCGTCGGTATCCGAAACAGCCGCCGCGTAAGTCTCTCCATCCAGCCATTCTCCGTGGCATTCGGCGGCAGGGTCCCAATCGTCGGGGACGAACGGCCGCCAAGTGCCGCTGGCGAGGTCGCAAAGCGAAACTGCACATCGATGATGGGGCTCACTGACCGCCACCGCCCATCGCCCGCCCGGACTGACCTGAATCGTGAGGCCAGGGATGGCCGGCGATACTTCGCCAGGACCGAAGACCCGCTCCGGGATCTCCGCTGCGCCCGCATCCAGGATATGATGGCGAATACGGTGGCGTCCCTGCTCGTCGCGATCATGAAGCAGGAACCCGCTGGAACCTCCCACCCAGCCGGGGAGTGCGGTATTCATCAAGGCTTGATCGGCAAGGCGGAACGGCAGCCACTCACCGGTCTGCGCCTCGGCAACCCGCCAGGACCCAACATGCTGGCCCTGCTGAACCGTGGCGATTGCCAAGCGGCGACCATCGGGGGCTGCTTCCATCATCGTAACGACGAGCGGGGTTCCGCCGTCTTCGTCTACTCCGGCCAGGCTCACCAATTCGCGCGAGGGGGCCCCCGGCGTGTCGGCGACGCGCACGGCATAGGCGGTGTCCAGATCGTTCCGTCCCACCGTGAAGGTCCGGCCCCCAGCGGTCTGTGGACGATTGAGGCTGCCAAGCCGATCGGTCAGCTGGTCGCGAATGCGCTGTCGAAGAGCGTCAAAACCGTCCCATCCGCGACAGAAGTCTCGCGTAAATGCATCCTGATCCGCCTGCCAGGATAGCGCTTCTTCGCTCTCTTCGAAGAGCCAGGCAAAGGGATCGTCGAAAGTGATCCCGCCGACGGTGCGTTGCTCCGGTCGGCGCGGGGACGGAGGATAGTTCATGGCGATGCCCTCTCTCGACATAGAATCACGTTATTCCCGTCTTCGCCAGAAAGTCGGCGAGGAGCTGGGCAAATGCCGCGGGGCGTTCGACGAACGGAAAATGACCCGCGTCGGTCCAAAGCTCGAGCCGGGAGCCTAATATTGCTCTGGCGAGCGGGATTGCATGGCGATCGGGCGGAGCAACGTAGTTCGCGTCGTGCTCGCATGCCAGGATCAGCGTCGGCACGGCGAGCGATGCGGCACGCTCGGCAAGATTGTAAGACGCCATTGCAGAGGCCGGGTCGAACATGGCTGCGCCCTTGTAGGTTGCGTAGGCGCGCATCCGCCATGGTTCTCCAGCCAATGCAGCATCCCATCGGCGCGGAGGCACTGCTGCGAATTGTGTGCGCACCATCCGCGACCACCAGGGCAGCTCTTCAATCGACTCCCAGGCGATCTCGCCGGCAAGCGCAGCCGCGAATTGATGCCCAACGTCATTTATCCAGTCGTCGATTACCGTAGGATCGACCCGGGCGACCATTCTCGCCTGCGCCGCGCTGTCTTGCCCAGCCGCTGTAAAGATACGCAAGGGGTTGACGAGGATCAGCGCCGCCATCATGCCGGGGCATCGCAACGCAAACTCGATGGCCATGGCTGCGCCCCAGCCGTGCCCGAGCACGACTAGCTTGTCCGCCGCCAAAGTAGCGCATACATGGGCAAGGTCTGCCGAGTAGCTGTCGAAACCATAGTCAAGCCCGGGTGCGAGCGAGGCCCTTCCGCTGCCAGGCAGATCGATCGTTGCAACGCGAAATGCCTGATCCAGCCCGCCAAGCCATGGCCCGATGGTGCGTTGGCTGAACCCCGGGCCCGACGGCAGGCCGAGTACCGTCGGCCGGCGATGCCAGCCCCATTCCCCCAAAAGGAACTCAGGGCCACTCACTTCGACGAAGCAGGAACGCCGATCCGCGGAGGCGACCCTCATCAGCCGACTTCTTCAAGACTTGCTTCGCAAAACTCGGCAAGATCGAAGCGATAACCCAGCCGCGCCGCCGCTGCGCGCGGGACCTCCGAACGTTTCACCAATCCCGAGTGCTGCGCGAACGACTGGTCTGGCAAGGGCGGGCTGAAGGACGGCGTCTTGGGGGTCGAATGGTTCTCGCTTTCGAGCGTGTTCCTAAGCACAGGCTCGCGGGTCGGTCGCAGCGTCCAGCCAGGTGCTTTTTCCCCAGTGATTGCGTCGACATGGCCAAGCGCACTCGCGCTATGCTGGTTAGCCTCCCTGGCAGCTCGTGCTCCCACAGGCCCCGCTGCGATCGCCCCGCTCATAGCGCAATCTCCTCGTCTCGCTGGAGATAGCGCTCGAAGTGCGCCAGCATCTTCTTGACGAAATGGTCTTCGGCCATGCGCCCATAGCCGTGATGCTGGTCCGGAAGGACGACGAAGTCGTGTGCTTTACCCGCCTCAATCAGTGCGTGCGCCATATTGATCGCGCTGTGCCAGACCCCAACGTCATTGGTGCCCGCCGCGATCATCAGCGCACCGTCGAGCTTGCCCGCATCGTTGTAAAGGACTGCACCGTCGTACGCCGCCTTGGTGGCGGCCGAAGGGACGCCGCCGAGGTAGGGTTCGTAGATGAAAGCCGCGTAGGGATCGCATCCCGGGGCCGAGGCCACTCCGGCGCGATACAGATCCGGATTGTCGAGCATATTGGCGATCGTGAAGTAGCCGCCCCAGCTATGTCCCCAGATGCCGACGCGGTCCATGCGCATCCATGGCCGGGTCGAGCCAAGATCGCGCAACGCCGCCGCATGGTCGGCTGTCACGCTCCGGCGCCAGTTGCGATAGACCTCGTCCTGAAAAGCCTTAGACCGTCGCGGCGTTCCTCGGGCATCGAGAACGATCACGATGTAGCCCAATTGCGCCAGCGCCTGCGGGGCGTACATACGACTTGCCATGGTCGGCGTGAAGTTCCGGTTCACCGCGGTAATCTGCGGCCCCGCATAAAGGTATTCGATCACCGGATAGCGTTGGGCCGGATTGAAGTCCCGCGGTTTGAGCAAGAGGCCGTGAAGATCGGTTTCCCCGTCGGCCGCCTTGACGCTGAACTCCTCGGGCGGCGTCCAACCGGCGGCTTCCAGCGATGAGACGTCGGCAGGCGGGAACTCGTGCAAAACATCCCCGTCCGCTGCGACCACCCGGCTGCGGGGCGGCAAATCGGGCCGCTGCACAGTATCGACGAAACAGGCGAAGTCAGGCGCGAGCTGCGCCTCGTGGAGGCCCGGCTCGCGCGTGAGCTGCTCGATCTCCCCCCCTGCGAGCCGTACCCGGGCGATATGCAGATCGTAGGGTCGCTGCTGATCAAGCGCGGCATTGAAGTAAACGTATTCGGCTTCCGGATCGATGCCGAGTACTTCCGCCATCGGCCACTGTCCCTCGGTGAGCTGGCGAACCAGCTCCCCTTCCAGAGAGTAATGATACAGGTGCTTCCAGCCGTCACGTTCCGACTGCCAAAGGAAGCCAAGCCCATTCGGGAGCACCGTGCAGCCGGAGCGACCGCCGATCACCTCATGCTGGATGCGCAAGAATGTTTCTGAGCGTTCTGCGAACAGTGTTCGGGCGGCACCGGTGACAGGGTCGGCCGCGATGACCTCGGCGCGGCTCATATCTCGGGAGAAGCGGGTCAAATAGAGCGCGTCGCCGCTAGGTGCCCAGCCCAGCATCAGGATAAAGCAATCATCGCCATCTATATCCAGCGCAACCCGGCGCCCGCCGAATATGTCGAAGACGAACGGCTGCACCTGCGGGAGCGCATCCCCTGCGCGCGCGATCGTCTGCTCCTCCACCTCGTCAAAATGGCGGAGGTAGCGAATGCGCGAATGCGGACGGGTCAAACGCTCGTCAAAGCGGGTTGCGTAGAGCCGCGTCCCGTCCGGCGACCACGGGCTGACGGTGAGGTACATGATCGAACCGCTGGAGCTGATCCCCAGCCGGGTCGATTCGATGTCCCACCCATTGCGCGGCTCCGCATCGCTGGTCAGGCGATCGTAGCGGCCGTCGCTCACCGAACGGATGTAGATGTCGCCGTTCTGAAGGCTGGCGAACCGCCGCCCGTCTGGGGAAAGGGGCTCCGGGACAGGCTGCGGGTCGGGGAAGACGCTGGGCCGCATCATTGTGTTCGGACGTGCTCGGCTTGCCGGGTCGGTCCCCAGGTGCAACTCGTTAAAACTGGGCGCTCGCACCGGGGTCACAACTCCGGCAGCGGAATCGAAGCGATAGTCGCTCCCCTCAAACGTGAAACGGATCACGCTATCGGCCTCGAAGCCGAATTGCTCGAATGGAACCCCCTGATAGGGCGGCTCGCGTCCCACGACATCCCGCAGGGCCGAGCGCAGAACATGCGTATCGAACAGATCCGAGACCGCTTTCGTGCCGGGGTCGAACACCCGGATAACGGTGTTTTCGGGAGCACCCTCCACGAACCAGAAACGGCCATCCGGCAGCCAGTGCGCCTGGACTCGACCACCCCTGACCAACTTTGGCATATCGGTCAGAGCTTCGAACGCCTTGCGATCAGCCGAGCGGTTTCGGTTCATTGTCATCGGCTGCTTCCTCTCAATTCTTGCTCACCACTCGCTCCGATCGGTGTATCGGGCGGTACGTCCTCTCTGTCGGCTCGTAGCCGATTCCCAACGTTGGCCGCTTAGCCGCCTTCCCTTCGAGCATACAGTTATGTATGGTGGCGCAGCGGAACGCAAGGGATTCAACATGAGCAGATTGCAGGACGAGCAGCGCAATCTTGCGCCCGAGACACTCATGATGAGTCTGGGGTACGAGGCCGCTCTGTCCGAAGGCGCGATCAAGCCCCCCTTATTCCAAAGTTCGACATTCGTGTTCGCCACTCCAGAAGACGGTAAGCGTTTCTTCGAAGTTGCCTACGGTCTGCGCGACAAGCGCGAAGACGAGTGCCTCGGTTTGATCTACTCCCGGATCAACAATCCTAACCTGGAGATCTTGGAGGAGCGGCTGGCCGTCTGGGACGGTGCCGACAAGGCGCTCGTCTTTGCGAGCGGAATGGCGGCCATCGCCTCCACGGTGCTCGCATTCTGCCGGCCGGGAGAGACGATCATCTACACAATGCCGGGCTACGGGGGGACTGAATACCTGTTCGGGCGGATCCTGCCGCGTTTCGGCATTACCGCGCGTGCTGTCGCAATGACCGAGGATCAGTCAGAATTCGACGACGCTATCCTCGAGATAGCGCGCGAGTGCGAGACCTCGGGTAGCCGGGTGGCGATGATCTATGGCGAGACGCCGGCTAATCCGACAAACCAGATCAGCGATCTGCGCGCGCTGAGCAGTCTTGCCCGGCGCATCGCTCCCTCTGCTCCGCCGCTTGTCGTGATCGACAACACCTTTCTTGGGCCGGTATGGCAGCGCCCGCTCGACCACGGCGTCGACCTCGTCATCTATTCGCTGACCAAATACGTCGGCGGGCATTCGGACCTGATTGCCGGCGCAGTCATGGGTAGCAGCGAGCGGATGAGGGGGCTGGCCGAAATGCGCACGATGTTCGGCACCGCGGCTGACCCGCACACAGCGTGGTTGCTGCTCCGCAGCCTCGAGACACTGAAGATCCGGATGGCTCAATCGGCGGCCAACGCCATCGAAGTGGCGCGCTTTCTCGAAACTCATTCAATGGTCAAGGAGCTGCTGTTCCCTTTGAGCTCAAGCGTGAGCGAGGCGCAGCGGGAAATCTATCGCCGGCAATGCTCGGGAGCCGGCTCAACCATGTCGATCAGGGTGCACGGAGGAGAACGCGAGGCCTTCGAGGTCCTTCGCACGCTCAAGCTATTCAAACTGGCGGTCAGCCTCGGCGGGACCGAGAGTCTGGCCTCCCATCCTGCGTCGATGACCCACTGCGATTACTCGCCCGTAGACAAGGCTCGGTTCGGAGTGTCGGACGGCCTGATCCGACTATCGGTCGGTCTGGAGAACGCGGATGACCTGATCGCGGACCTGGACGGGGCTCTCTCTTATGCGGCAGCCGCTACCGCATCCTCAGCCAACCCCGATAGCGAATCGACGGTGGCGATATAGGAGCGCTCTGCCATCCGGTAGAGCAGCGCCGCCATGGACAAGCTGAACGCCGAAAGTGTCGCAATGATAATGAGGAGGGTGCCGGGCTCGTCGCCCCAAGCCGATGAGATCGCCCCCGCCACCATGGGTCCGCTGGCTCCAAGCCCGGCGTAAAGTATCATTGCCACCGCCGCGACCCGGGCTCGCAGGAGAGGCGGCGACATGTCCTGCAGCATCGTTGGGGAATAAGCCGTTCCCGCCATGATTATGAAAAACGCTATTCCCGCCAGCATGTAAGCCTGCATCGGCGATGTAGCGGTGGCGAGGAGCGCAAGCGGAACAGTCGCCAGCGCCATGGACAGCCAAATGGCCCGGATTATGTATCCCTTGCCCGCAACCCGGCGCAGCTGCGGCGAGGTGATCATTGCAGTCACAACGCCGAGGCCGGCTGCGACCGTGAATGCGAGGCCATAGCGGACCCCCACTTCGGCAGGCGGAGCGCCTAGGTCGCGGGAAATTGCCACCGGCAGCCATGCACCTATGACGCCAAAGGCAAACGCATAGAAGCCCATCGCAGAATAGATCATGATCGTGGTCCGCCGATTGGTGCGGAAGTACATGGCTAAAGAGGTGAGGCTGCTTGGATCAGTCCCCGTAGTCCTCGGCGGCGTACGGCGCCTAGCATCGATAGGCACCACGAGAAGGGCCAGCAGTACGCCTGGCGCGGCGACCAGGAAGAACACAAGCCGCCATCCAGAAAGTGACGCCATCGGCTCCGGAAGTGAGGGGCGCAGCGTTTCCACCAACTGAAGGGCGGCACCACCCAACATCAACCCCAGTCCGACGCCTATCACTAAGGATCCGAACAAGATGAAATTTGCCAGGACCCGCCGGTTACCGGGAAACAGGTCGGGAATAAGCGAGTAGATTACCGGAGTGAGCACAGCCTCCCCGACGGCAATTCCGGTGGTAAACAGCAGGAGCTGGCCGAATCCATCGGCTATCCCGCGCGCCGCGGTGGCCGCCGACCAGAAGAGTATGCAGGCGATCAGCAGGATGCGCCGGTCAACCCGATCCGCGGCCCATGCGAGCGGAAAGCCGGCCAGCACAGCGAATAAAGCCGGTCCGAGACCTTGAATCGCTCCGATCTGAGTGTCGTCGAGCCCCAATTCCAGTTTAATCGGGTCTACCACCAGGATGATGATCTGGCGATCGACGAAGCCAAAAATAGTGACCACGATGAGGATGGCCAACGCGTACCAAGCCATGATGGATGAGCGAACAGAGCTGTTTGCCTCAATCTGCCGAACGCCGCTTGCTTCCTCCCCGTTGTCCATGATCAATCCCCCTTCCGGTAATGCGGACAAGCAGCTCGCCTACTCCACTCGCTTGACCTTAGCATACACTTCTGTATATCTCCTGTGACAACATCGGCCAAGGGAATCGAGCCGAATGGGCGTGGAGGGTTTATGAGGGCGTGGGCCAAAACAGGGCTTTTGCTGACTGCCGCGGTGATCCCCACGATGGTGACTGCGCAGGTCACCACCCCCGCCGATGGCATGCCCTCCGACTCCGCGGCGGCGAGCGACCGACAGGGGGGTCCCGCGGAAATCGTGGTCACAGCGCAGCGTTACGAACAGCGGCTTCAAGACGTCCCCTTGTCAATCACAGCCGTCACGAGCGAGGAGCTTGAGGCGCGTAACGTCACCAGCCTCTCGGAGCTGCAATATTCGGTGCCGGGTTTGTCGCTGTTCGACTACGGGCCGGGCCTCGAGTATATTCAGATTCGCGGCATTTCGACCTCGCTCGGAGCGCCTACCGTCGGCACCTATCTCGACGAAATGCCGGTCGGATTTGACACTCAGGGTAGCGGCCTGGACCTTCGCCTTATTGACCTTGAGCGGATCGAGGTGCTTCGCGGTCCGCAAGCGACGCTGTACGGTGAGGGCTCGATGGGCGGAACGATCCGTTATATCACCGCGTCGCCAGACTTGGTACAATTTGGTGGCTCGTGGGAGGCGGAATTCAGCGACACCAAGGACGGCGACAGCAATGTTCAGGCAAATGGCGTGTTGAATGTTCCGATCGTGACGGACAAGCTCGGACTTCGGCTTGTGGCAGGTTATGAGCTGGTCGGCGGATACATCGACAGCCTGGCGACGGGGCAGAACGACATTAACGACGCGCGGGTAGCCACGTTGCGCGCCAAGCTCTTGTTTCGCCCGACCGACCGGCTCGACATCACCGTCCTCGGTTTGCACCAGGACTCCGATCAGGACAACCAAAACTTCGGCGTCAATCGGCGCACAACCGCCGCGCTTCCCAGCTTCAATCGCGACAACTACGATCTCGCCCAAGGCGTGATCGATTATGATCTGGGTGCGGCCAATCTGATCGGATCGATCGGTTATCTCAACCGCGACAGCAACGTCCAGTACGATGTGTCGTCATTCTACGTGCCGTTTCTGACGGCCCCACTACCATTCGGTTTCGGCCTCCCCGTCGGCTTTATCAACCAGGTGCCGCTCACAAGTGGCACCGCCATCGAGGCTTATTCCGCTGAGCTCCGTCTCGCGTCGACGGGAGGAGGTCCGCTCAGCTGGGTAGTCGGCGCCACCTATCGCGACATCGAAACTGAACTCACCAGCGGAGCCACCACGGCGCCTGGTGCGTTGCCGTTCCAAATTCTGTCCGTGACGCAGAGCAGGTCTTCGGAATCGTACGCGGTCTACGGCCAGTTGGGCTACCGAGTGACCCCCCAGCTCTCGGTGCTCGCC
The DNA here is from genome assembly GCA_965365485.1 of uncultured Aquisediminimonas sp. GTDB lineage: Bacteria > Pseudomonadota > Alphaproteobacteria > Sphingomonadales > Sphingomonadaceae > Aquisediminimonas. The sequence goes on along the minus strand of CBDUBW010000002.1, from coordinate 4,084 downwards.
GGTCTTCGCTATTACGAGGATCGCAAGGGGCAGGTCGCCAGCAGCACCAACTTTGGAGTGACTTCTATCGACAATGGGTCGGGCAAGTTCACTTCACTCAATCCACGTTTCAACATTTCCTATGAGTTCTCGCAGGATTCGATGATCTACGCGAACGCGGCCAAGGGATTTCGCAGCGGCGGCTTCAATCTCGCCTCTGCAGGGGGGGGCTTTTTCCCGGTCCCGCCCACTTACGAGCCGGACGAGATCTGGACCTACGAAGTGGGCACCAAGCACCAGTTGTTCAGCGGCTTGCTGTTTGTCGATGTCGCCGGGTACTACAGCGAGTGGAGCGATGTCCAATCGAACGCTTTCATCCCCGGCAGTCCCATCATCGTGGTGGACAATTCGGGCCAGGTTTCCGGTTGGGGGGTCGACGCGGCCGCCACGTTCCGACCCGCTCGCGGCCTCACCCTCTCGGCGACTTATGGATGGAACAATCTAGCCTTCGACGAAGCGACGGCGGATAAGGCGAAGGGCGACCCGGTCGATAATGCGGTGCGCGAGAGCTATTCGGCATCGATCGATTATCGCGCGCCCCGCACCGGAGAGCTTCAGCCGTTTTTCCGAGCGGACTACCAGCACGCCGGACCCGGTCAGATCACGTTCCGCAATTTCGCGGCCGGGCAAATCGTTCAACGCCCGGCTCGTGATCTCGTAAACTTGCGTGCGGGCGTGGCCTTCAAGGATTTTGAAGTCGCGATTTTCGCCAACAACGTGTTCGACGAAGATGCGCCGAATATTATAGGTCCATTCGGCGTTCTGCTCGAGAATCTCGAGCAGCGGCCACGAGTAATTGGGGTCAATCTGCGCTCGAAGTTCTAACAGCATGGGATGGGGCGGCGCGGAGGGTCTGAGCAGTCCGCGAGACGTGCGGAAGCCAGGATGAGCCAACCGGTCTACTCTTTGCGGGATATCTCCGGTACCGCATTGTTTGCCGAAATGCGGGCGCGTTTCGCGGCTTGGTACCGGCCGGGTAGCGGTCTTCCCGCCGATTTCGTGGATTTAAGTCTGTCACCGGATGGGCGGACGGTCGCAGCCGCCGCAGTGTTGGCCGAAGGGCTGGAAGGCTTGCCGGGACAGCGGCTCTGCCTGATCGATGTCTCCACCGGCGACATCGAATTCGTATCGAAGAGCAAAAGGATCGACCGTGGGGCGAAATGGTCGCCAGACGGCAGTATGCTGCTATTCTGTTCGGATCGCGACGCCCCTTACAACTTCCAGCTTCATCTTCTGAGCATCGCAGACCGCAGTGAGACGTGCATACCGCTTGAGAATCTCTGGGTAGAATATGCGCACTGGTCTCCCGACGGGCGCCGGGTACTGATCGCTGCCGCCGGGCGCGGTGTCGACCTGGCCGGCGCACAGGGCGGTATCCCCTCGCCGTTAGCGGAGGAAAGCGAGGCACCAGCCTGGGCGCCTGCAATCGAGGCTGGCCACGACGAAGGCGAGTGGCGTTCCTTGTGGACCTACGACCTGGAGAGCCGCGCGCTAGGCAAGGTGTCGCCTGACGGGGTGACAGCCTGGGAAGCGGTCTGGGCCGGACCGGAGAACATTCTGTTCGTCGCGTCGGACAGACCGGGGGAGGAGGACTGGTACAAGGCCGACCTCCGGATGCTCGATTTGCGCAATGGCGATCTTCGGACGATCTACGTACCTGAGGATCAACTCGGATGGCCGTCGGCTTCCCCGTGCGGTGAGCGCATCGCGATCGTCGAGGCCGTATGCAGCGACCGAACAATCGTCGCCGGTACACTGCTTCTTGGCACGCCCGACGGGTTCTCGCCCGTGAACACGAGCGGCGTCGATGCAACGTTCACCGCCTGGCAGTCCGAAACGGAACTGCTTTACGCAGGCCATCGCTCTTTCGAGACAGTACTCGCCCTGCACGACACGGCTTCGAAGCAATCGCGTCTATTGTGGTCGAATGACCAGCTCACCTTCGGCGGTTTGCGATATGCGGAAGCGGCACCTGGCAAGGTGCCCGGCACCGCGGCCCTGATGGTGGAAGGCTTCTTTCGCTGCCCCGAACTGGTGCTCATCGATGACGCCGGAACTCGCACGGTCCTATCTGTCGGAGATCCGGAGTTCATCAGGCATTGCGAGGCGCTCGGCGAGGCCCATCAACATCGCTGGACCGCGCCTGACGAGCTGGAAATCCACGGCTGGCGCCTGCAACCCTGGACGCAGCAGCCGAACGCCACGGTCATGGACGTCCACGGCGGCCCTGTATGGATGTGGCGTCCGCGTTTTATCGGCCGCCCAAGTTATGGAGCGTTGCTGGTCGAAAGAGGCTTTACCCTGTTCCAGCCGAACGTGCGCGGGGCTTCGGGGCGTGGGCAACCGTATGCCCGCATGGTGTTTGGCGACATGGGAGGCGCTGATACCTGCGACTTTCTGTCCGGAATTGATCAGCTGGTAAATCAAGGCATTGCGGACCCGGCGCGCCTTGGCATCACCGGCGGCAGCTATGGCGGCTTCATGAGCGCCTGGTTGATTTCGCAAGACCGCCGCTTCGCCGCGGCAGCTCCGATTGCACCCGTGACCGATTGGACGAGCGAGCATTTGACCAGCCACATCGGACATTTTTGCGAGCTGTTTCTTGCTGACGACATGACCCAACCCGGCGGCAAATACCACAGCCGCAGCCCGATCATGTTCGCGGCCGGAGTCGAAACGCCGGCGCTGATAATCTGCGGGTCTATCGACCAGAACACTCCTCCGAGCCAAGCGCTCGAGTTCCATCGCGCGCTTCGCAGGCATGGCCGTGAAAGCGTGCTTCTTACCTACCCCGGCGAGGGCCACGGAGTTCGCAAAATGCCGGCGAGCATAGACTTCTCTTCCAGACTGGTCGGGTGGTTCGCTGAGCGAATGCCGCCAAATAGCTGGTAAACGCATCGAAGCCCATCGCGCGTCAGGACCCGTGAGCGCTCGGGGGCAGCGGACCTGGCCCGTTTGGCCAACACGGGTGGAGGTGGCGACGCTTGCGCTAATGCGCAAAGTTCCGCAGATGTGAAGGGTTACTGAGCCGATAGAAAGTCCACCGCTGTCCCGCACCCGACCACTTTCCCGCGATGACTGGCTTTCCGCCGCGAAGAAGACGCTTGTCGCAAGCGGTATAGACGGCGTGAAGATAGATGGGCTCGCACGCCGGATGAAGGTGACCCGCGGCAGCTTCTACTATCATTTCGAGAACCGAAAGGATCTCCTTGATACGCTTCTGCGCGATTGGGAAGTGCGAAACAAAGTCGAGATAGCTCAGGTCCGAGATCGATGGGCGGATAGCAACCCGGATCTTAGCGAGATCGTGCTAATTTGGCTCGGGGAAGACCCCAACTTTCTGGCGTTCGACATGGCTATTCGGCTTTGGGCAAGGCGGGTAGCAGCGGTGGCAAAGGCGGTTCATCGGGTCGATGAGACCTGGATCAAACTCCTCACAGACCTTTTTGAAAAGAGTGGATTTGCGCTCGAAGAGAGCTTAATACGCGCACGAGTCACTTATTTTCATCAGATCGGATACAACGCCTTAAATGTAAAGGAGGATCTATCGGAGCGTTTGAAACTAGTTCCCCTTTATTATCAAGTTCTCACAGGAAAGCGACCGGGGGAACAATTAGAGGCGGTAATTACGAAGTTGACGAAAAGGCGATCGACCAGCAGGTAACGGCAGCTCGTTTCGGAAAAATATCGGGCAATGACCCACCGGAAGTGTGGGGTCAGCTCTTCTCCGATCAGCCGCCCAGCATCCACGTGCTGGCTCGATTTCTCCCGTGCCATAGTATTGTCACTGACGATTCGAATCTTGGGTCAACGCGAGCTACTTAATGAGCTCGCAAATGCGTCCAAACTTGGAATGGCTGGACGTCGAACATACATAACTGTATGTTGAGCCTGAGCCAGCAATTCAGGTGCGCATCGATGAGCAGTTCCAGTCTGATGATTGTAGCGTCGCAGTGGCTGGGCTGCTTTTTCTCGGTGGTCGGATCGCTCTTGCTAGCCAGCAGGACGCAATGGTCGGCATATGGCTGGCTAGTAGCTATCGTCG
>CBDUBW010000001.1:0-45518 GCA_965365485.1 uncultured Aquisediminimonas sp. | reverse complement strand
ATGCAAATCCCCGGTCACATCGATCCCGTGGTGACGCCGCGCCCCCCAAGCGCGCGCGCCGATGGCCGCGTCGATCTCGTCGGGCTGGCGAAGCCCGCGATTCGCGAGGCGCTCGAAGCGGCGGGGCTTGATACCAAGGCCGCGAAGCTGCGCGCCAAGCAGATCTGGCACTGGATCTACAATCGCGGCGTCACCGATTTCGCCCTGATGACCGATATCGCGCGCGCGCAACAGCCTTGGCTCGCCGAACGCTTCGTAATCGGGCGGCCCGAGGTGGTCGAGGCGCAAGTCTCGACCGACGGCACGCGCAAGTGGCTGCTGCGATCGCCCGATGCGCAGGATTATGAGATGGTCTTCATCCCCGACGCCGATCGGGGGACGTTGTGCGTATCGAGCCAGGTCGGCTGCACGCTCAATTGCCGCTTCTGCCATACCGGCACGATGCGGCTGGTCCGCAATCTCACGCCCGGCGAGATTGTCGGCCAGGTCATGCTCGCGCGCGATGCGCTTGGCGAATGGCCGTCGTCGCAGGATGGCCGGATGCTCACCAACATCGTCATGATGGGGATGGGTGAGCCGCTCTATAACTTTGACGCGGTCCGCAATGCCCTGAAAGTGGTGATGGACGGCGATGGCCTCGCGCTTTCGAAGCGGCGCATCACGCTCAGCACCTCGGGCGTGGTGCCGATGATGGCGCGTGCAGGCGAGGAAATCGGCGTCAATCTCGCGGTCTCGCTTCACGCGGTGACGAAGGACGTGCGCGACGAGATCGTGCCGTTGAACCGCAAATATGGCATCGAGGAGCTGCTTCAGGCCTGCGCCGACTATCCCGGCGCGAACAATGCGCGGCGCATCACCTTCGAATATGTCATGCTCAAGGGAAAGAATGACAGCGACGCCGATGCGCGCGAGCTGGTGCGGCTGATCAAGGCGTATAAGCTGCCGGCAAAGGTGAACCTCATCCCCTTTAACCCTTGGCCGGGCGCGCCCTATGAATGTTCGACGCCCGATCGTATCCGCGCCTTCAGCAAGATCGTTTTCGAAGCGGGCATCAGCGCCCCCGTCCGCACCCCGCGCGGTCGCGACATCGATGCTGCTTGTGGCCAATTGAAGACGGCGAGCGAACGCAAGTCGCGCGCCGAACTCGACAGGCTCGCTGAGGAAAAGCTGGAGACGCTTGGCTAGTTGCCGACGATCCGAACATCCTCGCCATAGCGGTAGCCGGCAATCTTCGCGGCTTCCTCCAGCCGCTTTTCGATCTGCGCGCGCGATAAATTGGTGTCGAGCCACCATTCGCCGGGGAGCGGATAGGCATGATCGCGGGCAAGGTGCGGGCTGGTGGGGAAAAGCGCTGCGGCCTCGCGGGCAATCCAACGCCGGCGCGAACCGCCTTTGGTTGCGAGCCGCTCGAACAGCGCGGGCTTGTGGCGGACGAGCGCAGTCAGGATCGCAACATAGGCCGCTTTCAGATTCGCGACGGGCTCGCGGCGGCCAAAGGCTTCGATGCTGATATCGCCGCGTCGCCTGACCGCAGGGGCCGCCTTGCGCGCGGCGGTGCGCAGCGGGTCTTGCCGCGCGCTTCGGCGCGTCGCCAATGCGCGGCGGACAATCTCGTCATGGCTTTCGGCGAGGGAGAGCCGCGCCGCCTCGATCGCCTTCCAGGTATCGAGCGAAACCTCGATCTGCGCCATACCGCCCATTGATTGCCCCTTATTAGCTGCTGCCCCTTCTAAGGATCGAATAGCTGTCGAATGGTTAACGGCCATTACCGGCCCGCCTCACCGTTCAAGCGTTATTCACGGCGAAACCCGCATAGCCGCAGGCTATGGCCATCAGGCCGGACCGTTGCAGGGGCATCATATGGGTCTTCGTTTCATCAAGCTCGCCGCGCCGCTGACGCTGCTTGCCCTGGCCGGGTGCGCCACCGGCTTTCGTGCGCAGGTCAATCGCTTCCAGCAGATGCCGCCGCCGCAGGGCCAGAGCTTTGCGGTGGTCCCCGGCGATCCGCGGCGCGAAGGCGGACTCGAATTCGCCTCTTATGCGAGCCTGGTATCGGGCAAGCTCGAAGCCGCGGGCTATCGCGCCGCGCCGAGTGCTGCCGCGGCGGATTTGATCGTTACGCTCGATTACGGCGTCGATAATGGCCGCGAACGGATCCGCAGCGTGCCGGGCACCGGCTTCGGCTACGGTTTCGGGCCGTGGGATCGGTTCGGTTACTACGGCTATGGCTGGCGGCCGCATTACGGCTTTGCACGCAGCCGCTTCATCTACGGTTTTCATGACCCATTCCTGTTCGGCCCGGACGAGATCGAAAGCTACACCGTCTATACCAGCGACCTCGATCTCACGATTGCGCGCAAGAGCGGCGAGCGCGTCTTCGAAGGCAAGGCCAAGGCAATGTCGCGCGATGACAATCTCACGCGATTGGTGCCAAATCTGGTCGGAGCGATGTTCACCGGCTTTCCGGGGAATTCGGGCGAAACGGTCAAGATCACCGTTCCGCCGCCCGAAAAAAACTAGCGCGCTTTCGAAAGTGCCGCTGCGCAGCTCGACCGCTCGGCAGGGCGGCCATCGGCGGTGCGGGTATCGACATGCGTGACGACAGGCTCCTTCCCGCGCGCCGGTGGGTAGAGATAGGCATCGAGGATACAACCGGCGCCTGCGAATTGAAGACGGCGCGCGTCGGCTTCGCGCACATCCTGCGCGGCAGGGCCGAACATGCTCACCAGCGAGCGGGCGTCGCGACCGACGATCTTGTCGAGACCGGGAACCGTCGCGGTTGGCATTGGTGCCGCGATCGGGCGGGGGCGGCGCGCTTCGGGCACGGCGGAGGCGCAGGCTGCGAGCGTCAGGACGAGCGCAAGGGCGGCGGAGGTCTTCATATCGGCTGCGACTAGCCGCGAGCGCGCACGGCATCAAGCGCGCGCCATTTGCCTTTCGGCCGCCATGGTCTAGGCGGGCGCGCCACTTAAAACGGGAGTATCATGTGAGCCAGCCGTGCCTCGACGTCGTCGCCATCGGTAACGCCATCGTCGACATCCTTGCGCCCGCCTCCGAAGCGCTGGTGGCTGAACTGGGACTGGTGCGCGGCGGGATGCAACTGGTCGACGCCCAACGCGCCGCCGATCTGTATGGCCGGATGGGTCCAGCGGTCGAATCGAGTGGCGGATCGGCCGCCAATACCATTGCCGGAATGGCGGCGCTGGGGCGCAAATGCGGTTTCATCGGCCAGGTCGCCGACGATCAGTTCGGGCGCGTTTTTACCCATGACATTCGCGCGATCGGCGTCGCGTTCGATACTCCACCGCGTGCGCCCGAGCCGCCGACGGCGCAATGCCTGATCTTCGTCACTCCCGACGGCCAGCGGACGATGAACACCTTTCTCGGTGCCGCGCAATATCTCGACGCTTCCGCAGTCCACCGTGCGGCAATCGAGAGGGCGGGCATCCTTTATCTCGAAGGCTATCTCTGGAACGCCGACGAATCGCGCGAAGCGATGGCCGGCGCGATTGCAATGGCTCGTGAGGCAGGCCGCAAGGTCGCTTTCACGCTGTCGGACAGTTTCGTCATCCACGGCCATCGCGATGCTTTCCTCTCGATGATGGCGAACGGCGAAATCGACATCCTCTTCGCCAATCAGGACGAGATCGCGACGCTCTCGGGCCTCACCGGTTTCGATGAAGCGGTCGCCTGGGCGGCCGACCAGGTCCCCACGCTGGTGGTCACGCGTGGCGCTGACGGCGCTGTCGCGGTTCAGAATGGTGAGCAGGCCGTGGTTAAGGCCGAGCCGGTCGAGAAAGTTATCGATACCACCGGCGCTGGCGATCTTTTCGCCGCGGGCTTTCTCGCGGGCCAGGCCGACGGGCGGTCGCTTTCAGACAGTCTGACGATGGGCGCAATTTGCGCCGCCGAAGTTATCTCGCACTACGGCCCGCGCCCCGAGGCGGACCTCAGGGCGCTGGTCGATGGACGGCTAGGCTAGGCCTGCCTCCCGCCAGGGGTGGGTGCGCCAGGAAGGGGTGGCACCGGTTGCGGCGGAATGCCGCTATCGTCCTCGTGAACTTCCACAATACCGCGCCCGACATGGCTGCGACTGCGACTGTAGGTAAAGTATACGAAAAGCCCGATTACCGCCCAGATGCCGAAGAGTATGATGCTCTTCGTATCGAGGCTGAAGAACAGATAGACGCAGCCTGCGACCGCAAGCGGCGCTGTCACCCAGATCAGTGGCGTCCGGAACGGACGATGACGTGACGGGTCCGAACGGCGGATTGCCATTACTGCGAAGGCGACGGCCGCGAATGCGAACAAGGTGCCCGAATTCGAAATGTTGGCAAGTTGCCCGACCGGGAAGAACGCGGCGAACAGCGCGACCGCGATACCCGTTAGGATCGTGATGAAGTGCGGCGTGTTGTACTTTGGATGGATCTTCGAAAAAGCTGAGGGCAAAAGTCCATCGCGGCTCATAACGAAGAAGATACGGGTCTGGCCGAACATCATCATCAAAATGACCGAGGGCAGCGCAAGGATCGCCGCTAGACCCACAAGATTGCCGATCTGCGGCCAGCCGATTTCACGCAGCGTCCACGCAAGCGCCTCCTTCGAACAGACGACAGCCTGGTTCTGAAGTTCGGCGCAGCGCGCAGTGAGTTCAGCGGTTCCGGGTTCGATTGCACCGCCAGCAGCGGTCGTAACGGGCTGAGCCCCTACCGAACCGATGACGCCTGACGAAACGAGCAGGTAGAAGATCGTGCAGATGCCGAGTGAACCGATCAGACCGATCGGCATGTTGCGCTGCGGGTTCTTGGTTTCCTCGGCAGCGGTCGAAACGGCATCGAATCCGACATAGGCGAAGAAGATTGAAGCCGCCGCCGCCGATATGCCGCCGAAGCCCAATGGCGAGAACGGCTCGAACTGCTCCATGTTCATGACAGGAAGGGCGAGGATGACGAAAGCGGTCAGTGCGACGATCTTGATCGCCACGAGCGCCGCGTTGACCGTGGCGCTTTCCTTGGTGCCGATCACCAGCAACCAAGTGACCAACCCGGCGATGATCATCGCTGGAAGATTGATGACGCCGCCATCAAGCGGGCCAAGCGTCAAGGTCGCAGGAACGTCTATACTGAAGGCATGTTCGACATAGCCTATCATGTAACCGGACCAGCCGACCGAAACGGCACCCGCGGCCACGGCATATTCGAGGATCAGCGCCCAACCGACCATCCACGCGATCAGCTCACCCATCACGGCATAGCTGTAGGTATAGGCCGAACCCGAGACGGGGACCATCGACGCCATCTCGGCATAACAAAGCGCGGCGACCGCGCAGACCAGTCCGGCGATGATGAAGCTAATCATCATGCCCGGCCCCGCCTTTTGCGCGGCCTCGGCGGTCAGCACGAAAATCCCGGTGCCTATGACGGCGCCGATGCCCAACATCGTCAGCTGGAACGCGCCGAGCGACCGATGCAGCGACTTCTTCTCAGCGGTCGCAAGAATGGCGTCGAGAGGCTTGACGCGCCCGAAAATCATACATCACTCCCTGACATTCTGTTGGTTTGAGCCTAGACGCTTCTCGGCACGGCGCAACCGCTTTCACCGCAGTCCGCAAAGGGGCGTTGCCAGTCGGAAGGCACCCGCGTAAGGCGCGTTTCCCGCCGGTGGGGCGTCGCCAAGTGGTAAGGCAGCGGCTTTTGATGCCGCCATTCGCAGGTTCGAATCCTGCCGCCCCAGCCAGGCTGTGGCTGAAATGTCGCATTCGTGCAGCGAATTCTCAGTCAGGGGTGCAATGATATTGCAACTTTTCATCGCGAAAGACATTTATGGTGCCGAGCGCGGAATCGCACACATCGCGCTTGGAAAGGGTAAGGTTCGTATCGCGTCTGCAAGTCGGCAACGGCAATTTTATGCGGTTTTTGACTTGCGTGGTGCTCGAATCAATGCCACTAGCCCCAACTCGATTGAGTGCGACGTTTAAAGGGAGTTCAAGATGAGCATTCGTAAAGCGGTGACGGCAGCGTTTGTTGCTGTATCGATGGTGGCGGTCCCCACGGTCGCGCAGGCAGCTTCGGCGAGCCAGGCTGCGACGAACAAGGCTGCATCACTGTCGGTGGCACGCCAAGGTGCCAAGTCCACCAAGGCCGAAAATCTTCGCGGCGGCAGCGTAATCATCGCTCTGCTCGCAGCGGCGGCCGTGATCGGCGGCATCATCATCGCGTCGGACGGTGACAACAGCCCGTCGAGCCCGTAGGTCTTCTAATCGAAGCATTGAAAAAGGGCGGCTTTTGCCGCCCTTTTTTTTAGATCTACGCGATTTGATCTCATTCACGCTATAAATGGACAGTCGGGCTTGGCGCCTTTTTTCAACGTGCCTTGGCTGGAGCGTTAATCGCAATCGCCTGCCGATAGACATCAATCCGCTGCCTGACCAGAGCGCTCCAGCTGAACCGTTGCGCGATCTTGGCCGCGCCCGCCGCGCCGAGTTCCGCCCGCCTCGCAGGGTCAGACAGTTCAAGCAGCGCTCGGATAAGGTCATCCTCGTCGTTTAGCCGGTACTGAATGCCGTTGCCTTCCACCCGCTCGGTCGCGGCTAGCGTGTCGTTCACGATGATAGGGACGCCGCAAGCTGCGGCATCGAGCATCGAGGTCGATTCCTGGGTAGGCCACACCCCTATATCGGCCGCGCGGAAGAGCGCGCCCAACTCGGTATAGGGAACGAATGGGCGAATGATCGCTCCTGGCGAAGCTGCGATCTCCTGCTTTTGAACGCCGTCCCCATAGAAAACGGCCGTGAAGCGCTCTCCTCGGGCGCGCAGCCGGGCGACGGCACGGGCGAGCAAAGCCGGATTCTTGTCGTGCGAAAAACGACCTGTGTAAACGCACAGGATCTCGTCCGCTGCGACGCCCAAATCCTTGCGGAACGTGTCGCATTCATCCCGTTCCCGCTTGCTACCGATCGGATGGAAAATGCTCGTATCGACGCCTAGCGGGAGCGTCCTCAGCTTTGCCGACGGCACGCCGAAGAAGCGGTTGGCGACGTCGGAGCAGTCCGAGGTCGCCCCGAAGCAGGCGGACATGCGGCTGCTGATGAACCGCCCCGGCAGATCGCGCCGAAGAAATTCCTTGATACGCTCGCTGTCCCAGAAGCTTGCTGCACGATTGGCCAACGGAAAAACGCTGGCAGTAGTGTGGTTGGCGGTAAACAGCGCAAATTGCCCAGCACGTTGCAGATGCGCCGCTTGGAGCGCTGCCCAGGATACGTGAGCGAATGTTTGCACAACGTCGGGTTCCAGTTCGACCAGCTTTTCAGCGACACCCTTCATAAAAATGCCCCCATAGGTCCTGCGATAGTCCAGCCGGTGAACGGTTACCCCGTCAACCACACGCACCCGCGGGAGATCGTGATTGCTGTGGAGAAACTTGCCGTAAGTCGCATCGAAACCAGAGATATAATGATTTGGGGGAAGTTCCGCCGTAACGTAATGAACGTCCCAACCCTGCTTGTTCAATTCTTTCGAAATGCAGGTCGGGGCATAGCCCATGTTGGGCGCAAAGACTTCATATAGGATAACGATACGGGGGCGCCGCGCAGTGGCGTCTGTGGGCCGCATCAGCAGGTCTTGCCATTTTGTGCGGCGATGCCGTGCTTGACGTAGCCATATTCCCGACCAGCGGGAGAAACATAGAAGAGATCGTATCCAAGTTTGCGAAGATGCTCGTCCGCGGTATTCGTGTCCGCGTCGGTCGCCTGATACATGCCGTGATGGAATTCGACGAGAATGAATTCCGGCAAATAGGCGCCCCGCTGGAAAGTCTCAATGACCTGATATTCGAAGCCCTCGATATCCATCTTGAGAACGTCGATCCTCTCGTGACCCAGCCGTTGCATGATTGCTTCAAGCGTGCAGACCTCGGCCATGAAGGGTTCGCAATTCTGCGCGTCCCCGGGGGCATTGGAAAAGGATACATGGGCATCGTTGGCTGGGGGAAAAAACGGTACGCGTGCGTTTTCGCCGCCCAGGCCGATCGGGTGATAGTTGAAAGCCGCCGGAAGCGACTGCTCACCGATCCACTCAAGCGATCGGGGGGTGGGATCGAAAGCATGGACCACGGCGTCGAACTGTTCGATCATGCCGAGATCGAAACTAATGTCTTCGCCAACTCCTACCGAATAGATGAGCGGCCGCTTCGGCAAGATCGCTGGAATGATTGGCCAACCGCCATAGTCGGTGCCGATGACGACATGGCTCACCTTGAGGTCAGGCTTGTGAAGTCGCCTGTGGCGCATTAGGCGAAACAAGCGCCTGACCTGGGAAAGCATGAAATTTGCAGGTCCTGAAAAAAGCGGCCGAAGTCGGCCGCCGCAGTCCGTAGGCAAACTTTGGCTTGCTTTGCAATCACTTTGGAGCCGCTGCTTCGATGAAAGAATCTTTTCAGCCGGGGGGTGCCGCTTCTCCGGCGCTACGCGTCGATGGCGATCTGGCCGATCTCTACGACGGATATTACGGCGATGCCGAAACGTGGCGGTGGCGCGCGATCGGTGCGCGCGACAAGGTCGATCACATAATCGAACTCTGCGGGGAACTCGCGCCGACTGATGTGCTTGAAGTGGGGTGCGGCGATGGCGCGGTGCTCGCCGAACTTTCCCGTCGTGGTTTCGGCACGAATCTGCATGGTGTCGAGATTTCGAGCAGCGGCACCGCCGCAGCGAAGAAGCGTGACATCGAGCGGCTGGTTTCGATCGACATGTTCGACGGCTATAGCCTGCCGTTTCCCGATCGATCGATCGATCTTGTTTACGCCACGCATGTCCTTGAGCATGTCGAGCATGAGCGGCTCTTCTTGAAGGAGCTGGCCCGGGTTGGGCGGCACGTTCTTGTCGAGGTTCCGCTCGAAGACACGTTAAAGGTGTCGTACGCCGTCCATAACGATATCGGTCATATAAACTTCTACAATTCGGCGACCTTTCGAGCTCTCCTCGCAGAGCAGCTCGACATCGAGACTCTCAAGGTCTTCGATCATCGCGTAGACGTGATCGGCTTTAACCGGTCGCGCCTGTCGGGTTGGACGCGGAAAGCGCTTCGATCCTCGGCACTTCGGCTTGCACCCTCGGCTGCCGAGCGTGTTTTCGTATATCACGCGGCGGCGCTGTGTAGCCCGCGTGCCTTGGCCTGAAGTTTTGACGCGCCATTTCGATGCGGGTTCTCCATCTTTCCAAATATGATTTGCGGGGCGGCGCCGCGATCGCCGCGTTCAATTCAGTCGTGTCGCAGAGGGCGGCAGGAATTGATGCGCGTCTCGCCGTCGGCCGGAAGTTGAGTAAGTCGGATTTTGTCGATGGTCCGAACAGGCTCCGCCAGCTTCGTGTAGCAATGTCCTTTGCTGTCGAAAGACTGCCCTTTCGTATTTTGGGCGTCCCCTCGTCGGACGTCCGATCGATCGGGCTCGGCGGCCTCGACGTTGCGGACATCATCAGTCGCCACGATCCCGACGTGATCGTTTTGCACAGCATCGATGGCTTCATTCCCCTCAAGGCCTTGCCGAAAATCAATCGCCCCGTCGTCTGGCGCATGCACGATATGTGGCCTGCACTCGGGACGCGGCATTATGCAGAGAACAATGATCGGCTCGTAGGAATTGCGGCGCTGCTTGACGACTGGACGTTGAAGCGCAAGCACCACGCCTATGCGGGCCTTTCGAATTTGACGCTCTGTCCGCCCTCGCATTGGCTCGGTTCGGTCTCGGCCTCGAGCCCGCTGCTGAAAAGACTGCCCTGCGTTGTTATCCCGAACGGCGTCGACACCCGGCTCTTTCATCCGGCGGACAAGCAGGCGGCGCGGGCGATGTTCGGGCTCGATCCCAGCGCGAAGATCGTCGCCTTCGGCGCTATCGGCGGGACGACTGATCCCAGAAAGGGGGCGGACCTGTTACTCGGCGCACTCCGCGCCGGTGCGCCATTTTTCAGCGAGCACAATGTGCAGTTCCTGTTTTTCGGCGGCGGGCGAGAGCCGGAGCAGATTGACGGCGTGAGATTGATTTCAGCCGGGCCGATCGCTTCACGGGAGAGAATGGCGATGGTCTACCGCGCCGCGGATGTCGCGGTGGTGCCGTCTCGCATGGAAAATCTGTCTTTGACCGTGCTCGAAGCCATGGCCTGTGCGACCCCTGTTGTCGCTTTCAAAATTGGAGGGATGCCGGACATGATCGAGCCCGGGGTCAGCGGCTGGCTGGCTCCCGAGGTAAGCTACGAGGCGCTGCTAGCAACGATGGTTGAGGCTGTGACGCAGTGCTCTCTAGATGGCGGCATTGGACACAGGGCGCGCCGAACGGTGGAGACGCGCTTTAGCCTCGAAACCGAAGCGAGCGCGATGATTGAGCTCTACGCATCTTTGCTCGGTGAGCGGAAACTTTCGTGAAATTCTCGATCATTACAATTTCCTTTAATTCAGAAGCGTTTATCGCAGACGCGCTGCGATCGGTCGCGGCGCAGGATTTTCCGGACTTCGAGCATATCATCATCGACGGGGGGTCAGCCGATGGCACGCTCGATGTCGTCGAGCGCAATGGTCATCCGCGTCTGCGCATTTTCAGCGAGCCGGATAAGGGCATCTATGACGCGATGAACAAGGGCTTGAAACACGCATCCGGAGAATATGTCGGCTTCGTCAATTCAGACGACTTCCTGGCGAGTAAGAACGCGCTCAGCCTCGTTGCGGGCGCGGCGGCACGCACCGGAGCCGATTGCGTTTTCGCCGACACGCTGTTCACTCACGGTTCCGGTGCACGTTACTGGACCAGGCTCTATTCTGCTCGGCGTTTTCGACCTTGGTGGCTGCGCCTGGGAATCATGCCACCACATCCGTCAATGTTCGTGCGCAGGAAGTTGCTTCTGCGTCTCGGCGGGTTTGACACGACGTTTCGCATAGCCGGAGACTTCGATCTGATCGCGCGGGCTATCCTTGCGGCTGGTGCAAGTTGGACCAGCTTGCCTGTGGTCACCACGCGTTTCCGAACCGGCGGGGTATCGACGGCGGGTTTGAAAGCAAAGCAGACGATCGGCCGGGAAATGGCAAGGTCGCTGCGGTCGCTGAGGCAGCCCTGGCCCGAACTTGCCGTGTCGCTCCGCTTTCTCTTCAAGCTGGCGCAGTTTCGTCGTACCAGATCAGATAAACTCTGGAGCTCAATCGATTGAAGCCGGACCGCTGGCTTCGCGCACAAGACGTTCCGCATCGGCAGCCCTGCCCTCGGCGCGGATGCGAACGGCGAGTGCATCGACAATATCGCGACGGACGGGCTGACCCGCTTTCGCCAGCGTTACGAACAGGGCGTCCGCGTTGGCGGTCGATTTCGCCTCAAGCGCGGTTTGGTTGAGAAAGCTCGCGACCCACCACGGTCGCCGTTTCAGCATGTCGGCCAACGGCTGCACGAGATCCGGGTCGCCCAGCGCATTGATTAGCACCGGGAACAGCGTACGCATTGCATCGGGCGAGGTGCTGATCGCGGCGTCGAAGTGCCGCAGTACCGCCGGGACGTCGCCGCGGTCGACATTGTATTCAATAAGCCAGAGCTCAGTCAGCAGGTCGCGCTTCGATAAACGGTTCGCGTAGCGGATCAGCTTGGCCGCTTGCCTCGCTTGCCCCCGGCTTTCCTGGGCGAAGCCAAGCGCCCTCACGGCGACCGCATAGGTAAGGTCGCGCTTGAGCGCAGCGCGCGCGGGCCCCTCGGCCTCGATCATTCCGCGCACGTCTGGATTTTCGGTCTGGAGGTTGTGCGCCAGAATTGCGAGCGCTGCGCTGTCATAAGGGGCGAACCGGATCGCGATATCCGGTCTGCTCCGGCGGACGCTACTTGCGACGGTCAGCGATACCGTAAGCCAGAGCAGCGCGAACGCCGGAACGACAACCGCCAAGACACGCCACATCTGGCTCACCCTGCCGCGTTCTCCTTTGATCGCTCGCCATAGCCATAACCGTAATCATAGCCGTAGCCGAACTGCGCACGCTTGCTTTCGAACTTAGTCAAAATGCCGCCGAGAATAGTCGCGCGCGCGTTCTGCAGCCGGCCGAGCGCGACCTGAACCTGCCGCGATCGAGCGCCGTGCGATTCGACGACGAAGACCGTACCGTCGGCCTTGCTTGCGATCAGTGGTGCATCCGCCAAACCCATGACGGGGGGGGCGTCGAAGACAATATTGTCAAACCTTTTAAGCGCGGCTGCAATCACTTCGTCGAGATGCGCGCCGGACAATAACTCCGCCGCGTTGGGCGGCTGCGTGCCGGCGAGCAAGTAGCTCAGGCCGGATTGCGAGCCAGACTTGATGAGATCGTCGAGCGAGCCGTTTCCGCTCAATATATCACTGAGGCCTGCCGAATTGGGTATCTCCAGAAACGTATGCAGCGAAGGCGAACGCATATCGGCGTCGATCAGCAGCGTCTTGTGGCCGAGCCGGGCCATCGACAGGGCAATGGCAAAGCTGCTCGTCGACTTTCCTTCACCGGGCCGGGTGCTGGTGACGACCAGCGATTTCGGTAGCCCTTCGGGGGTTGAGAATTTGAGCGAGGTCTCCACCGACAGATAGGCTTCGGAGAGCGATGTCTTCCGGTCCTGCAAGGCTTCGATCGGGCCTTGTTCGGTCAGCTTCGGTATCGTCCCGAGCGCCGGAATGCGCAATGCCTTCTCGAGGTCGCTCGGATCGGTAATCGCTTCGTCGATTTGCTCGAGCGCGAATGCCAAGCCCACACCTGCGACAAGGCCCGCCAATATGCCGAGCAGAAGATTGATGATTGGTCGCGGATGCGAAGGCTTCTCCGGCGGCAGCGCAGTATCGACTATCGAAACATTGTTAGTGCCGATGCCGCCGGCGACGCCGATTTCCTTGTAGCGCTGGAGCAGGCCGTCATAGAGTTGACGGTTGGTGTCGACGTCGCGCTGAAAGATATTATACTGGATGCCGCGCCGCCTCTGGTCGACGACCCCGCTCTCGAGATCCTTGACCCGCGCCGAAAGCTCCTGCTCCCTGCCCAAAGCGGCCTTATATTGATTGGACAGCGAATCGCGCACCCGCCCTTCTTCGCGCCTGATGCTGGCGTCGAGCTCACGAAGCTGCGCTGAAAGTGCCTGTGCGGGTGGATAGCTGGGTTCGAACTGCGCGAGCAGCTTGGCGTAGTTGGCAGAGACTTCGGCGCGCTGTTGCCGGATCGACGAGATGGCCGGGTTGGTGAGGCTCTCGGGTGATGCGCCGTTCCGGCCCGTGTTGCGCAACCGGTTTTCTACCGCGATCCGGTCCGCGCGCGCATTGGCGAATGCCTCGTTGAGGAATATCAGATTGTCCGTCGCGATGGAACGTTCGCGATTGGTGCCGCCGCCCTCGCTCGTCGCCGATCCGAGCGTGATGATACGATTGGCGGCTGCGTAGGAAACGAGCTTGCGCTCGGACTCGTCGAGCCGCTCGCGCACTTGGCCGAGCCTGCTTTCGAGGAATCTCCGGGCATAGGCCGTGGCTTCGAATTTGCGCTCGATGTTGGAGCTGATGAAATCTTGTGTCCAGACGTTCGCGATGCGCGCCGAGAGTTCGGGATCGGGGCTCGCGTAGCTCACCGTCACCAGACGCGAAGCCCGGACGGGCGAGATTGAGACGTTGGCGAGAAGCACGTCGACGACCTTCGAAAACCGCTTCGCTCGCGCAGCAGGCGATGTTTCCGCGCGGCTGTTCGCAAACAATCCTGGACTATCATCGACATCGTAAAGCGTCAGAAACTTCGAATCCTTGTCTAGCTCGAGCTTCCTGGCCACGCGCTCGCCGAGGGTTCTCGATTTCAGCAAACCATATTGTGTCTGATAAAATTCCTGGTCCAGCGTCCCCGCCTGAGGTTCGACCGATTTAATGTCCACGATCTGGGCGTCTTCTCGCGCGATCTCGAGCGTGACGCTCGCCGTATACATGCGAGTCATCAGCAGCGTCGCGATGATGCTGATCGCTACGGCTACTACGATCGATCCCAGTATCAGCCAACGCCAGCGCAGGAATATCCGTAGATACTGGGAAATCAACGGCTCGCTACCGCCATCCTGAAGCTGGAGGCCCGGCGCGAGAACGCCTTCGGCCGGAACCGTCTGGAAACGGCGAGACTCAACGTTACTCATGACAGCCATTCATTCCGGTACTTTTGACATCTATTGTAAAACCGCGATCAGGGGCGCCGTCAGAACGGGCGCGACCTGAAGCAGGTTGCGAACGAGCCGTCGCGATGGTGAATCGCCGACCACGATCACGTCGTTGGCATAAATCTGGGGGTCGGCATAAGCGCCGCGGCGGATCGCCGCAAGGTCGTAGAGTCCGGCCATCGATTGCGCCCCCACTTTGCGAAACACGACCACTTCCTCGGTCTGCGCGAAGTCGGTGGTGCCCTTCGCGACCGCGACGGCGCGCATCAGAGTCATGTGTCCGAGCACCGGGTAAAGGCCGGGCTCCCTAACCTGTCCATCCACTGTCACAACCTGGCTGACCGTTTCCTTCAGATTGACCGTTACTTGAGGATCGCGCACGTATTTGCGCAGGCGATCGCGAATGACCTCGGCCAGCTGGGTCGAAGACAAACCTGCGGCATCGACCGTTCCCGCCAGCGGGAACGACACCCGGCCGCTGCCGTCCGCCTGAACCTCGCGGCGCAAATCCTCGATGCCAAAAACATCGATTTCGATCTTGTCGTACGGACCGATCAGCTGCACGCCGGCAATCGTGCTTAGATCAGGAGCCGTCGGCGGCGGAAGTTCGGTAAATCTTGTCGTAGCCAGGTCCGGCCTGCCGACGAGGGCCGGAGATCGCGAACAGGCGGCAAGCGAGACCAGCATCAGTGCGATGAATAGGAGGCGATGCAAATCCAATATCCTGCAAACAATAAGCGGCGGGGCCATAGCTATCTAAAGGGCGGTCGTAAACCGTCGCCCGTCCGCATGTCACCAACAGGGAAGGCACGTGTGAGGCTGGCCAAGTACGTCAAGCGGAGCGATCTCAGGTCAGCTCTTCAACAACTTCCTTGACGTATTTGCTGGGTTCGAAACCGGTATCGAAATGCGGATCGAGATGGGCGCCAGTCTGATCGCGAGCGATCCATGGCTTGTCGAGCCCTGTCTTGATGATCGCGAAGGCGAATTGATTGCCTTGCTTAGGAAACATCTTGAAGGCCAACTTGGCGCCCCATCCCGCCGCCGTGATGAGCGCACGTTTCGGCGCGCTTAGCATCGTCAGGCGTTCTACCGGCAGCGTGATGTCATAGAAAAAGCGAAACTCGGTTATCCGGTCAGGATAGGCCGATTCCACCGTTTTTCGCACTTCGCTTTCGGTCCAGCGATAGATGAAGTTTGGAACGGGCCCATTGCGGAACCCGCCGCCCGTGCCGCCGTCCAAGGCGACGGCCTCGATCTCATAATTTGTCGTGAAACCCAGTTTGACCGCGATGTTCATAATCAGCGAATCGCGCGCTTCGACCGCGACTATCCCCTTGCGCGCTATCCTCAGCAGCTCAAGCAAGCCCCGATGCGGTGACGAGCAATGATGGAGGCCGGCATGGACGGTCCCCCAATCGAAACTGTCGTCGTCCAACGGAAGATCTTCCGCATCGCAGTGCATCCACTCGTAATCGCCAATTCCTTCGCTTCGCCGGTCATCCACATTGCTGATCAAGACGTTTCGCATTCCGCATCGATGCAGCGCCCTGGCGTCCGAATCCCCACCGCAAGCCACGAACACCCGGTCGTCCTTGCTCAGCAATCCCTCGGCTTCGAGATTAGCCAGCGCGCGCTCGTAAATCGGAACTTTCATAGGCTATCAATAGTCTGCTGGCCGAGGCGGTCAATCGGTTGCGAATGGGCAGACCGCCATGGCGCCGAACCTCGATGCTTTGACGTTCTGGCCGCTCTTTGTGAATGCGTTCGCGAGATCTGCCAATGCCAAAGTCTCAAAAGCTGCGACCAGCGGCCCATGCGACAGTCAAACGCCGCGAGGCGGCAAACCGCCCGATCGCCCGAAATGCATCATCATCGCCGATGCAGCGAATATCGAGGCGATGATCGGGGTGCGCAGCGGGTAATCGGTAAGACTGGCCGCGAAGCATAGCGCGACGACGATCGATCCCAGGCGGGCTCTACCTATGCCTGGTCCGGCCGGGCTTGCGCGCTGCCAGATGCCGACGCTTGTCCGAAGCCACCAGAATATGAACGCGGCCAGCAGGAAGTAGCCGGGCAAGCCGGCCTCGATGCCGAGTTCGATCAGATCGCTGTGAACGTGGTTCAGATAACTCGGCGACAGGGTTTCTACTCGTTCGAAACTGGGAAACACACGCTCGAACGCCCCAAAGCCGATGCCGACGGGAAAGAATTCGCTGAGCATGGTCGTGACGTCGGGGAGCGTGGCCAACCTCCCGTCGGATTGCACCGCCGACGCGCTAAACCGCTTGAGCGATGGGAATGCGACTATCAGCGACGCCGTGCCCGCCAGCAAGAAGGCCGAGCCCAGCGCCAGGCGAGTGCGCCGCTCGACCCGGTCGAGCGATGGCCAAGCGATCGCGAGAGCCCCGGCCATTCCGAGCAAGGTCAGCAGCACGCCGCTGCGGGAAGCGGTCAGCGCGGCCCCGACCAAGCAGATCGCGGCAAGCGCGGCGCCAGTCACCAGCCGCACGGGCCTGTTGCCATGAGTGCGGCCGGTTGTGAACGCCCACCATGCGGCGACCGGAATGCCGATCGCCATGAGGAGCGCCTGATGATTGCGGTTGGCGAGCAAGCCGACGCCGGATTCGCGATTGGTGTGATGGTAGAAGCGGAGCGTGCTTTCCGGGCCGTCGCTTTGCTGGAGCACCGCCAAAAAAGCGCTTGCGAAAATCATTACAAGAATGGCGGTGAAGATGTGCCGACGTGCCGCCTCGTCGAGAACCCCCATCGCCACCACCACCGCAACCGGTGGAAGAAGCGCCAGACAGCTGTTCAGTGTCAAATCGGGGCTGATGCTGAGCGGCCGCCAGACGTCCGCAACTCCGATTGCCCGGTTCACCTCCATGTAGAGTTCGCGGCCGGGCAGAGCGCCCCACAGCGCCGGTGGAAGCGGAATGAGTTGGATCGTCAGGAGCGCGGCGATAATACCGACGAAGATCAGTGGCGTCCTGATGCGTTCGAATTGCTGGCGCTCACCGGCCAGCAGCGCAGTGGCCAACATGCCCAATGCGCAGATTCTCACGAACAGAACGGCAAATACGTCGGCCCGCGAGGAACCTCCCCCCAGGCACAGGGATATCGCGAACACGATCAGCCACCCGCGCAAGACAAGGTTTCGCGAAGTTTCCGTCAAAGTTCTTTTGCCCATCGCGTCGCGGCCGCTGTGCAGAGCGCCGGATTCTGGCCTGATTGATCGTTCAACTGTCAGCAAAGTGCGTAGTGGCCGGGGCGGACGTGCCATGTTGCTGTTGACTCGCCGGTTTTCGGTGGGTCCCGCCCCATAACCAAAGCAGCAGCGTGAGCGCGGCGCCGCCGCCCGTGAGCAGAGCCGTCAACAGCGATCCATCCGCCAAGAGCATCAAAAATGGCATGAAGCTCGCGCAGACGACGCGCTGATCGACCCCTGCGGTAATCTTGTCGATCGTCCTGAGAACCAGCAGCGCGATCACGACGATCGCGGGAATACCGGCGATACCGAGTGCGGTGATCCCGTCCGAGGCGAGGAAGTTGGCGTTATAGTTAATCAGCGACCCGGGCACGATATACGATCCGACGACCTGTCCGATAGCGATTTGCCCATAAGGATATTCGATCAGATAGCGGCCGACCAGAGAGTGCGAAAAATAGGTGACGGGGTACTGGCTAAAGAAATCGAAATAGGCTCCAGTCGTCACGCCCGGCATATACAAGGTCCTGAGATAGACTAGATCAATGAAGTTCATCAGCTGGCTGCCGCTGGGATTATAGATTATCATTAAAGGCAGGCCCAGAAATGCGATGAACAGCATTCCTGCTGCCAAGCGCACGGGGCGGAGCTGGCGCGATCGATCGAAGACGAGAAACGTTGCAGCGACCACGAATGTCGAGAACAGAACTATTTTTCCCGCTATCGCCGAATAGACCAGAAGCTGCCCGGTTACGCCGAGAGCAATGCGCCAGTAGCTTTTCTCGGCAATGCCCGAGGCGATTAGAAACGGATTTACCGCCGAAGACAGGTTGGTCAGGACGTAGAGTATCGCCGTGCCGCCTAGTCCGAACTGCGATGCGAAGCGCTGCTCGTAGACGTCCTCGAAGCCGACCAGATTCAGCGAGCTTCCGAACACGACCACGATCGCGACATTCAGTGTAACCAAAGTAATCATGATCGTGGGCCAGAAAACGCGGGCACTCGTCCTGGGGAGCCCGGCCGGACTTCGGGAAGACTTCGCGAACAGGATGAAGACGATCGCCGACGCCCAGAGGGTCGCGAACAGCAAAACGCTTTGTTCGGGTGCGAGCCAGCCCTGAAGCTGCGGGATGATCATTGCCGGCATGAACAGCGTGAAATACAAGAGCCAGGCCGTGTAGGGGGCCAGCGAGGCGGGCGCTCTGGGAAGAAGCGTTGCCGGCAGCGCAGCGAACAGGATGGTCAGGAAGACCGGCGTCGTGCCGAGCGGCCGATATGAGAAGCCGAGATAGGTCCAGAACGTGGAGAGCTCGCTATATACGAACAGCATGATCACGCCGTAGGTGAACGCGATCGCCAGTCGCTGCAGCGGCTCTCCGAAATGCGCACCGGTCGCCCGTTCCCGCCCGAACGAGGCTTCGCGCGCAACGAGCGCCGTTATCGGCATCACGCTGTCACCGCCCTGAACCTTCGACCGCGATCTTCTTGATATACTCCAGGATCCGCTCCCCCGCATGGCCGTCTCCGTAATCGGAAATAGGGGTACGCGGGGTCACAAAATCGGGTTGGGACCAGAGCCGATTCCATCCATGCTCAACGGTCTCGGTCCACTCGGTCTCCCCCCGGAGCGTGATGCAGGGCTTTCGGTGAAAATAGGCTTCCTTTTGCAGACCCCCTGAATCCGTGAATATCAACGACGCGCGGCTCATCAGTGAATGAAGGTCAAAATAGCCGAGGGGTTCGATCATCTCGATACGCTTCAGCCTGATGTTGAACCGGTCCAGCGCCTGTCGCGTCCGGGGATGAGCCGGCATGATTATGCGCTGATCGACGGCTGCCGCCTCCAGATAATTGACAATCGCCCGAAGCTGATGTGAATCATCGGTATTCTCGGCGCGATGCACGGTACAGATCGCAAAATCGGCACCGTCCAGATCGAGCGTGGCAACCACAGGCGAAGTGTCGGCCTTCTGGGCAGCAAATAGCGTGGCATCGTGCATCACGTCCCCGCAATGGTATACCCCGGTCGTGATGCCTTCTCGAGCGAGATTGGTTACCGACTGAAGAGTTGGGCAAAGATGAATCGATGCGAGGTGATCCGTCAGCACTCGATTGATCTCTTCCGGCATGCGGCGATTGAAACTGCGTAGCCCCGCCTCGACATGGGCGACCGGGATCTGCGACTTAGATGCGGCGAGGGCGCCTGCCAGGGTCGAATTCGTATCGCCATAAACCATCACCAGCGCCGGACGAATTTCGTTGAGCGCATGCTCGATTCCTTCGAGCATACGTCCAGTCATAGCCCCGTGGGAGCCCGAATGCACCGCAAGGTTGTAGGCGGGTGGAGCGATCTCCAATTCTCTAAAGAAAATGTCGGACATGTGATCGTCATAATGCTGACCGGTATGGATGAGAGATTCGGATATTTCCGGGTCGCCGGCTATCAACCGGCTGATGACGCTAACCTTCACGAACTGGGGACGCGCTCCGACAACCGTGGCAATTCGCAGCGTCATGATCGCGCGGCTTGAACGAACCCCTGCAGGTTCTCGATGATGAAATTCTGTGTTTCCACATCGAGATAGGGGTGCATCGGCAGGCTCATGACCACCTCCGCGAGCCGCTCCGTCGTCGACAAGCCGACGGGATCTCGTGGAAAGGCCGCATACAGGCTCTGGTTATGAAGCGGGAGCGCGTAATAGATTTGAGTAGGAATGCGCAACTCGCCCAGCGATTTTTGAACCGCAGCTCGTTCTTCTCGCGATTTCAGCTTGACCGTGTATTGCGCCCAAACTGATCTGTAGCCTTGCGGAATGAATGGAACCTCGACGACGCTCAAGAGACGTTCCGAATAGCGGGCGGCTACAAGATTCCGCGCATCGTTTTCCGCTGCATAGATGCCGAGCTTAACGGAGAGGATCGCGGCTTGGAGCGTGTCCAGCCGGCTATTCAGTCCGATGCGGACATTATCATATTTGTCGGTGCCTTTTCCGTGAACGCGAAGCGAATCGAGTATTTTCGCAAGCTCATCGTCGTCGGTGAAGACGGCGCCTCCGTCGCCGTAGCAGCCTAATGGCTTGGCGGGAAAAAATGAGGTGGTAGTGATCCGGCCGAAGGTGCCGGTCATCCTGCCCTCGATGGTTCCGCCAAACCCTTGCGCGCTGTCACAGATGACGTCCAGCCCTTCTTCCAGCGCGATCGCTTCGATACCCGGCAAATCGGCGGGGAGTCCGAAAAGATCGACGGGAATGACCACGCGCGGTCGCAGGCCGAGGCGGCGCGCTTCCACAATGCATCGCTTCAGGCTCGTCAGGTCAAGATTGAACGTGCGTTCGTCACTGTCCACAAACACGGGGATTGCACCAACCAGCGGCACCACTTCGGCAGTGGCTGCGAACGTGAAGGACGGCACGAACACCGCGTCGCCTGGGCCGATCTGCAGCGCCATCAGGGCAAGCAACAGCGCATCTGTGCCGTTAGCGCAGCCTAGAGCATGCTTAGCGCCGCAAAAGGTTGCCAGATTTTGCTCAAAGGCTTTGACCTCGGGCCCCATTATATAGCCGCCATGGTCGAGCACGCGGCCGATCGCCTGATTGAGATCTTCGCGAATGCGCGCCTGTTGCGCGGCTAGGTCGATGAAGGCGATCGAAGATTGAGCGTTCACAACGAACCTTCTTTCAAAGGATTCTCAACTTGGGCGAGGCCCTCGCTGGTTTCCCGATAGCGCTCGCCGGTGCGAGGGCAGATCAGCGTCTCGTCCAGCCGTTCGCCGGCACGACTGACCCAGCCAATTCGCCGAGCCGGCACGCCCGCCATGAGCGCGAAGGGCGGAACATCCTTGGTAACCACCGCGCCAGCGGCAATCATGCAATATTCACCGAGGCTATGCCCGCATATGATCGTGGCATTCGCGCCTATGGTTGCGCCTCGGCCAACCGGGGTGGGACGAAATTCGTCTGTGCGGACAATTTCGGCTCGAGGGGTCAGCACATTGGTAAACACGCATGACGGGCCGCAAAAAACTCCTTCCGCCAAGGTGACCCCTTTATACAGGGCGACGTTGTTTTGGATTTTACAGCCATCACCGATCGAGACGTCCGGCCCTGCCATGACGTTCTGCCCAAGAGTACAGTTTAGGCCAATCTTAGTGTGCGAAAGAATATGGGCGAAATGCCATATCTTCGTGCCCGCGCCGATTTCGACGAAATCATCGACATATGCCGATTCATGAACGAAATAGTTGCTCATATTAGGCCCCAAGCATCGCCTGGCTAGCGCGCCGCAACACGCGGAGTACAGCGCGACCTTCAACGCCATCGGTCAAAGGTGCGCGGTTTTGTGAGATGCAATCAAGGAAATGCTGGCACTCTCGCTTCAACGGTTCGCCCCGTTGCACCGCCAGGAAATGCATATCGGATCGGCTCGCGACGGGGAGCCCGTTTTCAATTTTCACTAAGTGCGGGTGAACCGAAAGTTTGCGGTCCCATTCCGGTTCACTGTCCCGGAACACTAAAGTGGCTCGGTCGCAAACCGCGACGAGTTGTTGAACCTTCTGGAAATGCATCCAAGACGTCCGGATGTCGGCCTTGACGCCCGACGGAAACGACATTTGGACGGTCGCCCAGTCCTCGATCTCGCGATTGACGAAGGCGGCACCCTGTCCGGTCACAACGCAGGGCTCGTCACCAGTCAGCGCTAATACCATCGAGATGTCGTGAGGGGCGAATGACCATAGCACATTCTCCTCCGTCCGGATCTTGCCTAAGCTCATTCTGTCCGAATAAACGTAGCGCAAAGGGCCATAATCCCCCGATCGAACGAGTTCAAGCAAGCGCTCGAAGACGGGATGATAGCGTAACAGATGGCCGACCATCAGGATGAGATTGCTGCTTGCGGCCAGCGAGATAAGGCGGTCAGCCTCCTCCTCGTCCAAAACGAGCGGCTTTTCAACGAAGACATGCTTACCGGCTTTGAGTGCTCGATCGGCGATCAAGTAATGCGTGCTTGCGCTGGAGGCGATCGCCACGCCGGCAATTGACGGGTCTTCGAGCACACCATCCAAACCCCGCACCGGCGCGCCGGTTGCACTCGACGCTTCGGCCGCCGTCGCCGGGTTGGTATCCACAACCGCTGCCAAAGCTCCGATTTCGGCTAAATTGCGCGCGATGTTTCGGCCCCAGTGACCAGCACCAACGATTGCCACGCAGGGTTGTGCCCGAGAATCCGTCATCGATGGCGCTCAAGCCTTGATCAGGTTCGGCAGCGAATCTCGATAACGGCCACGCGAATCAACGAGCAACTTGGCGTTATCGACAATCATGTCAAAGTCGAAACGATCATGATCGGTCAAAAGGATGACACAATTATAACTGGCAATGACTTCTGGGCTCAAAGTTATTGAACGCAAGTCAAAGTGATGCTCGCGCATTTTCGGGAACACGGCAACGTGAGGATCCGAGTAATCGATGACGGCGCCTCTGTCTCTCAGCAGTTCCATCACGTGCACCGCCGGAGATTCCCGCATGTCATCGATATTTTTCTTATAGGAGATACCAAGAGCGAGGATGCGACTGCCTCGTACCGCGAGGCATTGATCATTCAGCGCGGCGGCGACTTTGCCAACAACCCATTCGGGCATTGACTGATTAATTTCTCCAGCAAGCTCAATGAAACGGGTCGTAACGCCAAACTCTCGTGCTTTCCAAGTCAAATAAAATGGATCGATCGGGATACAATGACCTCCCAATCCAGGGCCGGGGTAGTATGGTGTGAAACCAAAAGGTTTGGTAGCAGCCGCAGAGACAACTTCGTGTATATCAATATCCATCTTATCCGCAATCATTTTCATCTCGTTAACGAGGCCAATATTGACAGACCGTTGAATATTTTCGAGCAACTTCGCCAATTCCGCGACTCGCGTGGAGCTTACCGGAACGAGCGTATCAATCGCCCCGCGATAGGCGGCCACGCCGACCCGGGTGCACTCGGGCGTCACGCCCCCGATCAACTTGGGAATAGTACGCGTGGAAAAATCGGCATTGCCGGGATCTTCTCGTTCTGGCGAATAGGTTACGAAGAAATCTTCCCCAGGCGTAAGTCCGCAGCGGCGAACGATGGGCAAGACTTCATCGTCAATGGTTCCGGGGAAGGTGGTGCTTTCGAGCGAAATCAGCTGGCCGCCGCGCAGATGAGGCGCCACTGACGCCATCGTCGCGCGGATAAAGGACATGTCCGGTTCGCGGTTGCGGTTGAGCGGAGTTGGTACACAGATGATGATGCAATCCGCAGCACCGATGCGGCCGTAATCAGTTGTCGCCTCGAAGCCCTTTCCAAGCGCGCGCTTGAGATCGTCGGCGCTGATATGTTCGATAAGCGACCGCCCGGCATTGAGCGCCGCTACAACCTCAGCGTTGATGTCGAACCCCAGCACACGGGCACCGCTGTCAGCGAAGCTCAGCGCAAGCGGCTGACCTACATAACCAAGACCAATAATTCCGATGATAGCGTCTCGCGCGTCGAACCGCGCAATCGCAGCGGCGGCCATGGTGCCGCGGATATCAATGCTCATATTCGGATTTCTAAACTCAGGTCGGCCGCCAATAACGAAATGCTCGCGCGGCACAACGAAAATTGCGTGCCTTAATCTTCAGAGCTTCCGCTCGAAAACCAACAGGTTGGTTCGGAAAGCGCGCGGCGTAAACGCCTGGAGAAGCCTGACGGCGGCCCACGCTATCGATGATTCTCCGACATATACGGGCTCGCTGTCGATCGAATAGGTGGCGCTCGCCCACCGATCCCTCGGAAACAAGCGGTGTAAAGCGATGAAGCTGTTCATCCTGTAGCGGGTCGGAAAAACGTCGATTTCCTTGCGGCCCGCTTGCACGCGACGAAGCAGCCTCGTGTGCAGGCGGTTCGGGATCAGGTTTACCGCGATCCCGACATAGCTAAACAGATTAGGGGTTCGCGCGCAAAACCACCCGCCGGGCTTGAGCACCCGAAAGACCTCAGCGACAAAAAAGTCGGGATTCTCGACATGCTCTAGGACATAATCCGACACGATCACATCGACCGAGTTGGAGTGAACCGGGAGCGGAGCCTCCGGGCTTATGACCTTCGCTTCATCGATGAAGGCATTGACAAGCACGGCTTCATCGACGTCAAGGCCTATAACATGCCGCCCGTCACCACGCAGGTCTCGCAATTTTCTCCGGTAGGGAATTGAATCGTCGACATGCTCGCCCCCCCGGCCCGCTCCTAGATCGATCACGAGCTGACCCGGTTCCAAAAGCGCCCTCAAGCGGCCGTAAAACGCGATCGTTCCGTCCACTCTCGAAAAGCCCCCGGCAAGGGACTCGGGATAGTGTTTCCGCCGAACCGAGGTCATCCTGCCGCCTTGCGAAGCCGGCCGCGCCACCGTGCCCGCAAATTAATCAAAATCTGATGAAGGGTGAAATCGCTTGCGTATTCCGAATGTGATACAGGGCGTTCTTCGATCAGCCGGACCAACTCTGCATTCCCGATACGAAGTTTCTTCGCGATAAAACGCAAATCGCGTTCACTTTGGATTGGGTCAGCGATCGGTCGAGCCAATTCCGCTAAGGCCTCATCGCGGGACTTCTGCCCAGACACAATCAGGCTCGATAAGTGTAATCGTCGCTTGTCGAGGAGATGCTTCCGAGGCAAATAAATTTCTTGATAAAATTTGGTGAAGCGGGACTCGCTATGTTTCGGCCCGTAGTCCCGCCAGCCGTAATGGAACCGAAGAGCTTCTTTCGCTTTCTCTTTGTCATAATCAATAAAATTAAGCGGTTTTTCGACCAACGGTTGTCTCAAAACACGCGTCTTCCATAGATATTCTGGCAAAGTCATGACTGGAAAATCGCGCAAAGGCCGTTCGCCGAACTTCGATAGGATCGCTCGCAGGTGCCGTCCGTCATAGGCCGTGGGATTAGGTGCGGCGGGCGTGCTAACGCTTTCCGAGGAATAATTGACGCCGCTTAGAAACGTCTTCACGTCATATTTGCGGGCCACCCGGACGAGGGTAGCGAAAAATGCATGATCTTGCGGAAAATCCTGGTTAAACACGCCAGAACGAAGAAAGGCAAGTTGCAGGTCACGCATTTCCTCCCATTCGATGACTTTGGTGTGAAGATCGATGTCAAGAGCGCGCACAAGCCGCTCGATATTGCTAACTGCAGCCTCACTGTTCCATCCGCCATCGACGTGTACTGCCAGCAGTCTCAGTCCGTGCACCGCACTCATGAGATGAGCGAGATAAGCGCTGTCGATTCCGCCGCTCAGGCCAACCATCGCGTCATAGGGCTTGTCGCGTCCCTCTTCGCGGAGGCGTGCGATCAAGCTGCGCATCCGTTCTTCGCCTGCTGGGCCGGGCCACCACTCATGGGCGCGTCGGCTGAACGCTTCCTTGCAACAATCGCACTGTCCGGCGTCGTCGAAGCTGATGTTTGGGTCTGCCGAATCCATCACACAGACCGTGCAGACCTGCAAATTGCTGCCGATCACTGAACTGCTTCCCAATGTGACGATTGCAAGCTTGGATAGTTGATGAGAACCGCGCGCAGTTTTCCGATGAAGGAAAAAGCGCTCCCAGAAGCGGCAGCCGATGCCCCGGCCGAGAGCGCATCCTCCAGGTCCTCGACATCGCGGGCACCGCCAAGCGCGATCAGGGGAATGCTGACGGCCGCGCTGACCTTAGAAATCAGATTCGTGTCCATACCCTGCCGCATACCGTCTCGATCGACCGACTGAAGGATGATCTCACCGACGCCGCTTTCCTCGAGCGTCAGAGCATAATCGACCGAATCTCCGCCAATCTCTGCGGCCGCGCTTGTCCCAATCACGTGATGCGCCGATCCGCCGCGATAATCGATGCAACCAACGATGGCCTGGCTTCCGAAGGTGTCGGCGAGCGACCGCACGAAGCTGCGATCCGTAGCCGCTGTGCGCACGATGAACTTCTCGATTCCCGCCCGCGCCAGCGCGTCGAC
Organism: uncultured Aquisediminimonas sp.; assembly: GCA_965365485.1. Lineage (GTDB taxonomy): Bacteria > Pseudomonadota > Alphaproteobacteria > Sphingomonadales > Sphingomonadaceae > Aquisediminimonas. The sequence continues at coordinate 19,139 of CBDUBW010000001.1, read as the reverse complement.
CGGAGCGCCGGGAGCGATGCCGCCGCCATAGGATAGCGGCATGAAGCATTCTGAAGCCAATTCGGCGAAAAAACCTACATCGATCGCTCTTCGGTCACGTGTCGCATCAATGTTCAGAAGGCAAATCTCGTCTACTTCCTTCTCATTGAATAGGCGAATGACGTTGAATGGGTCTCCGATATATGTGCGCTCACCAAACCTCTGGGTTTTCACCAGACGCCGGTCGCGATCGAGCAGCAGCACCGGAATAAGTCGCGGCCTCATCATCAAATGGCTGCAAATGATTGAAGAAGGCGCATGCCGAATCGATGGCTCTTTTCCGGATGAAACTGAACGCCGAAGATATTGCCGTTCGAAATCGCAACACACAGACGCTGTCCGTATTGAACCGTCGCGGCGCAATCTTCCGCATGGTCGCAACGCATGAAGTAGGAATGGACAAAGTAAAAGCGTTCCGGCTCCGCAGTCGAGGGAAAAAGTATCGTGTCGCTGCGCGGCTCAACCTCGGCCCACCCCATATGCGGGACCTTAAGATTCGCTTCCGCGGGAATTCGTATGACATCGGCATCGATCAGTGAAAGCCCGTTCAGACGGCCTTCCTCACTTCCGCGGGCAAACAATTGCATTCCCAAACAAACACCCAGTAGCGGTCGCTTGCGTTCGAGTGCGGCCTCGCGGATAGGCGCGACGAGATCCTTGGCTTGAAGCGTACTCATCGCCTTGTCGAATGCGCCGACACCTGGGAGTATCAGCTTGTCAGCCTCACAGATACGGTCCGGCCGGTCACTGATTTCGACAGCATGGCCAAGATAATCGTACATGTTAACGAGCGAGGCAACGTTGCCGACGCCGTAGTCAACGATCGTAATCATTGTCGCCGTCCTTCAAGGCTTCGCGATGCCACATCGCTGCTCGCATGACGCAATGTCCAGATTGCGAGCAATAAAAATCCGACGTTGCACGCAACCGTCACGATCGAATGACCCATAACGGCCTGTTCAAGCGAAAGCTCAAGGCGTGGTATCGCAATCCACAAGCCCGCCATCGATGCCAAACGGAAAACCTCCCAGGCGGTCTGTGTTTTCTGATAGCCAACTATCGTCACAACCATATTTACCGTGCCCACTATAAGCATCGACAAATAAGCTGGAGCCATTATCCTCGCCAACTCACCGGCCGTTCGCCACTCTTCTCCGAAGAGCAACGCGAACAGATGAGGCCCGGCCACCATGAGTAGCAGCATTGGCGCGCTTCCCCCGATAGCCATGAGCCTCACGATCCTGTTAAAGCTACGAACGGCATCATCAGTTTTCTCGCGAAAGCTCGCAGCGAACTGCGACGTGAAGACCTGAGAAACGGAAACGACCACGAGTCCTAAGGGAAGCGCGACGCTGCGCTCCAGCAAGGCATATTGGCCGGAAGCCGCGGCTTCGAAAGTCGCGTAGATCATGAAGGGCGTCAGTATTCCACCGATGACGTTGATCAAAGTGCCGGGCAAAGATACAAAGGGATATTCGCGATATCGAATGGCGACGCGGCGCACTGCTTGCCATTGCGTCGGCCGCCAGATCCAGCGGATGCTGCCTGCCGTCCAGATGGAAAGATAGACCGCGTTTACGATTCGGCTGACAATATCCGCTATAACCAGAGTTGCCGGAATCGGGGCGATCGCGCCGATGCTCAAGGCTGAGGCCACGTAACTCAAACTTTGCACGATCTTACTGTTTGCGCTGGCGGAGAAGGCCTGTTCGCGCGTCATGAGCAGCGCCATGAACTGAGCCAAACCGCCGAATAACAGTCCAGCCGCGACCAGCCAAAGCGGGAAGGGCAGCAATGCCAACTCCGGCGGCCAACCGATCGATCGAAGAAGGCCGAGTGCGCTTGCCGCAATGGCAGTTACAATCAATATGCACCCGAGACACAGCTGAACCAGAGCTCGCAACTCGTCAGAACCGTCGGCGCGCAATATCGCCACTTCGTATCGAAGCGTCGGGAGCACGAGAAGAACGATTAGGATTGACTGATAAATCTGGAAGTGCCCAAAAGCTGAGGGGTCGAGCAATCTTGTCAGGAACGGCAACGCAATAAATCCCAAGCCTTGGGCGAGCACGGTGCCGCGCATGACGATGAAGATGTTCCTTATCATCGACGCAATATCGGGCGAGGGCCGATCTTCAAAAGGTACTTCGAACGAGCTTCGGCTCTTGCGAGGCGCCCCGCAAACGGCCCATACTATCGCCGCCCTTCGTCGCTCGCAGTTCCTGCTCATATTCCATGACGACCGCCCGAATGCCGGCCTCGAGGCCAATTTTGGGTCGCCAGCCCATATCGAATAGCTTTTGACCATCCATCAACTTGCGCGGCGTTCCGTCCGGCTTGGTTTTATCGCACCGAATGGCACCTTCGAAGCCGACTATATCGGCGATCAGCGTCGCCAGATCGAAGATCGAAATCTCCCGGCCCGAGCCGATGTTCACATGCTCCGCGCCGGAGTAATGTTCCATCAAGAAAAGACAGGCGTCTGCGCAGTCGTCGACGTGGAGAAATTCACGAAGAGGCGTTCCAGACCCCCAGATAACGATATCCGGCGAGCCCTCGATCTTGGCATCGATTGTCTTTCGTATCAGAGCGGGCATGACATGGCTGGTTTCGAGATCGAAATTATCGCCTCGGCCATAGAGATTGGTTGGCATACCCGATATGAAATCGGCGTCATGTTCCAATCGGTACGCTTCCGCGAGCTTGAGGCCAGCAATCTTCGCGATCGCGTACCACTGGTTGGTCGGTTCTAGAGCCCCCGTCAAAAGCGCCGCTTCGGGGATCGGCTGAGATGCAAACTTTGGATATATGCAGCTGGAGCCCAACAGCAGAAGCTTCTTGACCCCGACGCTGTAGGCCGCATTAATCACATTGGCTTCAATCATCAGGTTGTCGTACAGAAAACTCGCGGGATATCGATTGTTCGCCGCGATTCCGCCCACCTTTGCCGCGGCCAGGAATACAAGGTCCGGCCGGTTGGCCGCAAACCAGTCATTTACGGCGCGCTGTTCCCGTAAATCGGCAACGTCTCGGCCCAAGGTTTGGACCACGCAATCATGTGCTGCCAAAGCGCGGACAATCGCACTGCCGACCATGCCGCGATGGCCGGCGACGCACACTTTCTTGCTCTGAAATATTTTCAACCGACAAACTCAGCGCGCCGCTCGCTCGGAACCTGCACCAAGTCGGCGGCAACCATCTCTCTGACGAGATCGCGGATTGATGTTTCGTGCGACCAGCCAAGCCTCTCCCGCGCTTTGGAAGGGTCGCCGATCAGCAGCTCAACCTCGGTGGGGCGAAAGTATCGGGGATCGACCTCCACAAGACACCGACCGGTGTCGCGGTCAATGCCCTTTTCGTCGGAGCCTTCTCCCCTCCATTCGATATCAATGCCTACTGCCTCGAACGACCAACGCACGAAATCGCGGACTGACGTCGTTTCACCGGTCGCCAGAACATAGTCGTCCGGCTTGTCCTGCTGCAGCATCAGCCACATTCCACGTACATATTCACGGGCATGGCCCCAGTCCCGGCGCGCTCCAAGATTGCCGACGTAGAGCTTGTCCTGCAGGCCGAGCTTAATCGCAGCGGCCGCGCGCGTTACCTTACGGGTTACAAAGGTCTCGCCGCGAAGCGGACTCTCGTGGTTGAACAAGATGCCGTTCGAAGCATGCAGACCGTAGGCTTCGCGGTAATTCACAACGATCCAAAACGCATAGAGCTTGGCCGCAGCATAGGGGGAACGGGGATAGAAGGGCGTCGTTTCACGCTGCGGAATTTCCCGCACATCGCCATAAAGTTCCGATGTCGAAGCCTGGTAAAAACGGCATTTCTTCTCCAAACCAAGGATCCGGATCGCCTCAAGCAAACGAAGTGTGCCCAAAGCATCGGAGTTGGCAGTATATTCGGGCGTCTCGAAGCTGACCTGAACATGTGACTGCGCGGCGAGATTGTATACTTCCGTTGGCCTCACGCTCTGCACGATGCGGATCAAATTGCTGGAATCAGTCATGTCGCCGTAATGCAGAATAAATTTTGCGTCCTGTACGTGCGGATCCTGATAAATATGTTCGATGCGTCCAGTGTTGAATGAAGAAGACCGGCGTTTGACACCGTGAACCTCATAACCCTTCTCAAGGAGCAGTTCGGATAGATAAGCGCCGTCCTGTCCAGTCACACCCGTGACCAACGCAACGCGACGAGTTCTGTCCGGCATAAAATTTTCCCTCATGACGCCTTGCTCGCAACGCCTATTTCGCGCTTTGCGACGCGACTTTTTCGACACTGTATATCTTAGCGATGGGCGTCGCTTGACGGATAGCACTCAACGCGAGCCAAATCCCGTTATCACGGTTTGAACAGTTCTGAACAGGATCAGAAGGTCGAGCCACGGTGAGAAATACTTGATGTAATAGAAGTCATACTGCAATTTCCACAAAACATCCTTCACTTCGGCTACATGTCCCTGATTTACTTGGGCCCATCCGGTAATGCCCGGTTTAACAATATGACGATAACGATAAAATGGGAGTTCGGCCTCGTACCAGCTGGAGAGAACGTTCGCCTCCGGCCGCGGGCCTATCCAGCTCATTTCGCCGCGAAGAATATTAATGATCTGCGGCAGCTCGTCAATCCGAGAGCGGCGCAGAAATCTTCCGAATTTCGTTATCCGCGGATCGCAATCGTGAGTTATCGCATCTTGAACTTCCTTGGAAGTCTGATCGGCGGGCATATGCCTCATGGTTCTAAACTTGCGCACGGTGAATGGGCGGCCTCCGCTGCCGATGCGCGTCTGCCGGAAAATTGACGGGCCCGGAGAATCGAGCCGAATGAGGACGGCCACCAATGCGAAAAGCGGGAGCAAGATCACCGCTGCAACGAGTGCCGAGACGACGTCGCCTAACTGCTTTAACCTGATATATATTAATGCCGGAATCAGCGAGCCGAAGCTGTTTTCCGCCAAATGGTCGATCTCCACGCGGCCGGTCAGCGATTCTCTCAGCTGCTTGACATGATAAACCGCCATACCGGAAATCGCCGCATCGGCGAGAAATCTTTCCCATCGCGGCGGCAGATCAGCCCTGAAATCTGCTACGATGGCTTCGAATGGCAGGATAGCCGTGCCCGCATCCGGCATGATCCGCACCCAGTCAATGGTGCTTATCTCTTTCAAGTTTTCGACGTCTCCGAAGGGAACGACGCCGATGGATAACGACCGTGCGCGTCGCTCCAGGAAGAAGATCCACAGATACCAGCACAAGCAGGAGATAAAGCCCGCAATGAGCAGGAAACGACTATAATCGAGTCTTAGTAGGAGGTAGCCGAGAGCGACGGCTCCGTACGAAGCCGAAAAACTGGGCAGGATGAAGACGCTGGCTTGTAGCCCCGGATGCACGGTTAGCGATCGGAACATCCAAAAACCGAGAAACACCGCAATTGCATTGGCAATCATGCTGGTCTGGACGAGCGATATGTGAACGAGATCGGGATCCAAACCGATGCGGAGAATCGTCGGCAGCAGCGTTGCGCATATCAAGCCGCCGCCGAGCTGGAAGCGCCGACTGTGCCGAAGCCCCGCCCGCGCCACGAAATTGCGTCGAACATACTGATACACGAAACTTCTTTCGAACCGGGGCCAACCCCGCCATCTCGACGCCAAGCGGCGGATCGCGTGGCGCGGACCTAACAACCTAACGCGGAATTTGCCAGTGCGACTTATCCAGCGCATGTGACGGCAAGATGATCAAGGATTCTCGGCAGCGCGCTACGCCGCTCTCGTCCGCGCGAACATGGCACTTGGAGCAATAGCTCGAAGCGTGCGATCAAGCACCATGAATATTTGCTTGTCTCGGCGATCGCTGTTCTACGCCGCTGCGTCCTCGTGCCTCTTTGGGAGAGCGGATGCCGTTCGAACCGCCTCCGTAAATCGGCTTCAGCTGCCGCTGGCGGAATTCGGCGGCCGCCCGCTCTCCGGGTTCGACAATTGGAACGCGATCGACCTCGCACTCAGGACCATCTCCGCCGATAGCGGCGAGGGGGATATCTTGCTGGACGACGGAGTCTACGAGGTTGCGGCTCGAAGTCTGCTGACGAAAGGTGCTATCAAGCGGCCGTCGCGCGTAGCGATCATTGGAAGGGGCCGGGCGCGTTCCGAAATCCGAGTGACCGGCAAGTCCATAATTAATCAACTTTTCGACGCTTCCGGCTCTTCCGACGTGCGCACGCGCGGGGTTCGCCTCGTAGGCAACGGCGTCAAGGACGAGCAGGCGCCGTACGCCGGAGGCCTTCTACTCTCAGTCCTCCGCGATGATCACCCGGGCGACTCGACCGATATTGTGTTCGAAGATTGCGACATTGAAAACTTCGCGTCGGCTGCTTGGGTTTTCCTCGAAAATCAGAGCCGGAACCACGCTATTCGCCGTTGCGGATCCAGGGACTGCAACTGGTATTCCTCCCCTGGCACGAGTCCGGGAGCGGGCAAGGTGACGATACCCGGCCATTTCCTCTATTTTTCAGGGTTTGCCGGGCCGGTAACGGATATCGTCCTCGACGACACGTTGATGGATGCGCGCCATATCAAGGGCGGTGTCGGGTTCATGGGTGACGTAAGTCGCGGCATGGCCAGAATCAGGACATTGGCGAATGCGGGAATCGCCAACGGCGATGCGGGCTCGAATAGCGACGGGCCAGGAGCCTACGCCGCCTTTTTTTACGCAAAGCCAGCCGGTGCGCCGCGCGATATTACGCTGGTGATCGACAGGCTAACAAATTTCTACAGCGTCGGCGTCTATTGCGCCGGGGCCAAGCGTCTCTCGATCATCGTCGGTACCGCCAGCGGTCAACGCGACGTCAAGGATGACACGTTGTTCAAGGGATTATTCGCGCTACACGCCTGTACCGGGATAAGAGCTCGCGCGGATGATGTGTGGGACTGCAACCGCGTGCTGATGATTTCACTCGACGGCGGCAGCGATCTCGGCGCGGCCGTGGCCAACGCCGACATCGAAGTGAACTTGGCGCGCGTCGCTAGCCGGGTCGGAGCACGAGATATCGTGATCGACCTGGGCGGCACCAGCTGGGCGGGCGGGGTTACGGTCAACGGACAGCGCTCCGGACCGGCGGACATCGGGGTATTGCTGCGTTCGAGCAGTGAGTTCGGCCTGCAAGACATCAACCTCTCGGCGCTCAGGAGCTCGGGCGCGGCACGGCCCGTTGTTATCGCAAGAGAGCAAGGGTTTAAAATGCGAAGGATCAGCCTGCCGAGATCCTGACCGGATCGCGACAGATATAATTACTGGCGTCGAGCGCTGGCCGGCCTCTATCCCACTCCGGCAGAGTCAGCTTTGCGATAGCTGAAGCCTATCCCCGCGCCCGGATACCAATGGCCGTCCGGACGCTCTTGGAAAAAGCCATACTCGCGCCCCGTTCTCGCGGAGAAATTGGCAAGCGCTTTGCTCTCATGACTATTGTCGCCGAGTATCACGGCCTGCGCGCTAAGCTTGTCTTCGATCGTATCATATTCGCTGGCCTCATATTCAGTTCGATGATCGCTGTCATTGATGAACAGGTCGATTGGCCGATCGAACGCCTTGAGGCTCCCGATGGCGTCGCCGAAGATGATTTCGCCGAACTTACGATGCTCAAATGTCATCAGCCAGCCGGCCTCGGGATTGATGTCCAGACCGTAATAATGGCCGGAATAGCCTTCAGCAGCGTTCCTGCGAAGCGCAGAGCACAGGATGGCCGAACCAAGACCTTTGTCGATGCCCGTTTCCACGATTACTTTCGGCCGAAGGATCCGGGCCACGGCATACCAACCGACGCGGCGGGCATAGCGTGGCGCGTCGGTGCAGTAGCGAAAATCGCTCCGATCGATCGTCCGCCGCAGATCGGCGCGAAAATCTGTGTCCTGCTCGAGCTCGGCGATCAGACCGGTCACGCGCTCCAACGACGCTCCGGTTACCTCGGCGACCTTGGCGGCGAGATCCGCGACGTTCGATTCCTCCAAATCGTAGGTGAAGTTGGTATCTTCGCGAGACGAGATCAGCCATCGGGCGACGTCACGCTTGCGGACGCCTGGATAGCGCATCGCGGACGCCGCTCGAAAGGGAAGCGCGAGAAGCCTGTAGGCCGGCGTGCGGCGCAGGCGATTTGCGAATTGTCCAGCCATGCCGCCGCCGTTGCGGCGTCTTCAGGCAAACGTCAATAAGATGCCGACGACGATTACCGCCACCGCCGCGCCGGCAAGCCAGGGCGCCGAGCGGAAGCGTACCGCCTCGATCTCGGGTAGCGCCGGGGGCGGCGGCGCGGCTCCGGCCTTTGGGTATGCCGCCTCGATCCGCGCGACAAGATCAGGCAAATCGGCAAGCGTCTTCAACCCGCGCTGCAGCGCTGACGCCACCTGCGCTTCGGGGCCAAGCTCGTCGCGCAACCATTCCTCGACGAACGGCCCCGCTACCTCCCACATGTTGATATCCGGATCGAGCGCGGAGGCGACGCCTTCGACCATCACCATCGTTTTCTGCAGAAGCAGCAAATGCGGCTGGGTCGGCATGTCGAATTCGCGCGTGATCGCGAACAGGCCGTCGAGCATGCCGCCAATGCTGATATCCTTGACCGCCACGCCCCGTATCGGCTCGCCGACCGCACGCAGCGCCGTCGCAAAATCATCGACATTGTGGTGCGCAGGCACATATTGCGCGTCGAAGTGGATTTCGGCGACGCGGCGGTAATTGCCGGTGATCAGACCGTACAGGATTTCCGCCAGCCACAGCCGCGCTTGACGATTGATCCGGCCCATGATGCCGAAATCGATGGCGGCGATCTTTCCATCGGCCGTCACGAAAAGGTTGCCCTGATGCAAATCGGCGTGGAAGAAGCCCTCTGAGATAGCCTGGCGCAAAAAAGCGCGAACGAGGCAGCGCGCGAGCGTCTTGCGATCGTGGCCGAGCGCATCGAGCGCTGCCATGTCGGTGAGCTTGACGCCATCGACCCAGTCGAGTGTCAACACGCGGCGGCTGGTCCGCTGCCAGTCGATCGCGGGAACGAGATATTGTTCTTCGCCGCTCATTGCCTCGGCAAGCTCGCTGGCCGACGCAGCTTCGCGCCTGAGATCGAGTTCTCGCATCGTCCATTGCCGGAAAGTCGCGATCACTTCGCGGGGGCGTAGCCGCGAAAGTTCACCGCCGCGTGCAGCTGCCTGCGCCGCGATCCATTCGTAAGTCCCGATATCCTCGGCGAATTTTTCAATGATGCCGGGCCGCAGCACTTTTACCGCGACGATGCGTCCATCGGTCGTCAAGGCTTTGTGGACTTGCGCGACCGAGGCTGCGCCTACCGGCACGGGATCTATTTCGGCAAAGAGCGTGTCGAGCGGCTTGCCCAGGCTCGCCGCCATCGCGGCGCGTATCGCATCGAAAGAGACGGGGGGCAGCGAATCCTGCAGCCGCATAAGGTCACGCGCCGCCCCTTCTCCGACCAGATCGGGGCGTGTGGCGAGCGTCTGCCCGAGTTTGATCGCGGCCGGGCCGATCGCCTCGAACGCCTTGGCATACGCCGGCGGGTTGGGCGGAAAGCTGCCGACTCTCGCAATACGAGCCAAGCGGCGGAAGGCGGTGGGCACGTTGACGTCGCGCTCGATGCCCAGCAGGGCGCCATTCTTGGCGAGCGTCCGCCCCCATTTGAGCGTGCGCCAGATATGCGCGGAAGTAGAGGTCAAATCTTCCAGCCGCTGTGTATCGCTACCAGCCCGCCGAGCATGGGCTCGACTTTTGTGCGGACGAAGCCTGCATCGCGGATCATCGCTTCGAAGCGCGGCATATCGGGAAAACGACGGATCGATTCGATCAGGTAGCGATAGCTGCCCTCGTCGCCGGCCAGCGCCTTGCCCAGCTTGGGAACGATTCGGTGCGAATAGGCATCGTAGAGTTCGGCGAAGCCGGGCCAAAGCGTCGTCGAGAATTCGAGGCAGAAGAAGCGCCCGCCGCGTTTCAGGACGCGGTGCGCCTCCGACAGCGCGCGGTCGATATGGGTGACGTTCCTGATGCCGAAGGCGATCGTATAGGCATCGAAGCCGCGATCGTCGAAGCTCAGGCTTTCGGCATTCTGCTCCGACCAGCTTAGCCCGCCAATCTCACGCTCGGCGGCGCGTTCCATGCCGACATCGAGCATGTCGGGATTGATATCAGCGACCGTCACCAGTGCGCCAGCGGTCTGCATGCGGAAGGCAATGTCCCCGGTGCCGCCCGCCATGTCGAGAATATGTTCGCCTGCGCGCGGTTTGACGCGACGGACGAAGCGATCCTTCCAAAGCCTGTGCATGCCGGCCGACATGGCGTCGTTCATGAGGTCGTAATTCTTCGCGACCGAACTGAAGACCTGGCCCACGCGGCGCGTCTTTTCAGGGGGGCTGACCTCCTGATAGCCGAAGGCAACGGTGTCGTTCATCGCGCGGGCATTAAGCGCATCTGGCTCGCGGGGGAAGGCACAGGATTGTCTCCCTCGGGAGACAAAGTTCACGTAGCGGTACCGCGAAATTGCGTTGAACAGAGCTTTTCCATCGGTGAACGGTTCCGATAAAATTAGGCAATTGTTTTTCGATCTAGATCCAGTGGGCCTTCACCTAAATAGGAGTTTTCTCACAATTGTCAAGTTGTCACTGGACAATTGGCGAAAGTCCCAACCGCGCGACCTCAATTTTCGGGCAGCGATCCATGACTACCTTGAGGCCGCTCGCCTCGGCCCGCTCGGCGGCGCCCTTATTCACCACGCCCAATTGCATCCACACCGATTTTGCGCCCGCCGCGATCGCTTCATCGACGACCGGCCCTGCAGCATCCGAGTTGCGAAAGATATCGACCATGTCGACAGGGCCCGCCTCGGCGAGCGTCGCGACCACGGTTTGGCCAAGCAGAGTTTGCCCCGCGAGCCCCGGATTGACCGGGGTGACCCGATAGCCGTGATTCTGCAGGAAACGCATCACGCCGTGGCTCGCGCGTGCCGGATTTGCCGATGCGCCGACCAGCGCAATGGTGCGGGTTTCGTCGAGCAGAGCGGCAATTTCTTCGCCACGTTCCAAAGTCACTTATCGTCCTCCTCGCTGAGCAGTGCCGCGTCGGTAGCGATGATTGTCGCTGCCTGGCTCGCTTGTTCGCGTTCGGTGAGCGGTCGGCCCGGGGGCTTGCAGCGGCGCATCTGACCATAGCCTTTCAGGAAACCGCGGCGCACCACGCCTGCATAGATCGCCGCGCGAAACTCGTTTTCAGATTTGTTGGCGCCCGAAACCTCGCGGACCAGCGCACGAAACGGAATCAGGCTCGAGACGATTCCGCCCGCCAGTCCGGACGCGGTCTCGCGCCGCTTCTGCGCGCGATCGGCGAAGCTGACTTGATCGAAATCGGCACCGAGCACGGCGTCAAGCTGCCTGATCGCGTCGATGAGATCGTTGCAGCTGGCAATGCCTTCAAGACTATATGGATTGTCGCGGATCGCGATCAGCGCGGGTGGAATATCACGACGCTTGATGTTGACGTCCGAAAGCGGTTGCGTGACCGCGCGTTCGACGGCTTCGCGCCGCTCCATCGGTCTCTCGCCCGGCGGGGCAGCGAACGCTGGGGATGCCGTCAGCATCGTGGCGACCAAAGCCTTGATCAAACGCATTGGTTCCCTCCTTCACTCCTGCTCGTCGAGCCAGTCCCCCAACCGCGCCGCAATCGCGTTGAAGGCCGTGGCGGACGGTCCGCCGTCCGCCGCAGGAGGATTGCCGGCGTCGGAGGCGGTGCGGATCGCGATGTCGAGCGGCACCCGGCCGAGAAACGGATAGCCCATTTCCTTCGCCGCCGCTTCTGCGCCGCCGCTGCCGAACGGATCCGAAATCTCTCCGCATTTGGGGCAGGCATAGCCCGCCATATTCTCGATGAGACCGATGATAGGGATCGTCGATTGCCGGAACAGGTCGATCGCTCGGGCGGCGTCCATCAGCGCAAGGTCTTGCGGCGTCGAGACGATGACCGCGCCCACCGGCTTGTGCTTCTGGATCATCGAGAGCTGGACGTCGCCGGTGCCGGGAGGCAGATCGACGATGAGCAGATCGCGGTCACCCCAATCGGCGTCGATCAACTGCCCGAGCGCGTTGCCTGCCATCGGCCCGCGCCATGCGATCGCCTGACCGCCGGGAACGAGATGCCCCATCGACAGCATCGGCACGCCGAAGCGCGTTCGGACCGGCTGCAGCTTCTGATCGCGCGCTTCGGGCCGCGCGCCTTCGGTGTCCATCAGCCGCGGCTGCGAGGGGCCATAAATATCGGCGTCGATCAGCGCGACCTTGCGGCCCATCCGCGCCAGCGCGATCGCGAGATTGGCGGAGAGCGTCGATTTGCCGACCCCGCCCTTGCCGCTGCCGACCGCGATCAGCCGCCGTCCTGCTTTCTGCGAGGTCATCGCGACGCGAACGTCGGTCACACCCGCGACTTGCTTCAGTGCGGCATGAACCGCGCCATCCAATGCCTGACGTTGCCGCCCGTCGAGCCCGGTGACATCGAGGATCACACTCGCCCGACCTTCGCTGAAGCGCGGCGCCGACACGCGCCCCGATGCGATCAGCCCGCCTTTGCCGAGCGGGTCCTGTACGGCATCAAGCGCGGCGGAGAGGGTGGCGATGTCGGTCATCGCGTCAGCGCTATGCGCGTCAGAACTTGCCTGCAAGACCGATCTGGATGCGTGGCTCGAGAGTACGGCGGCGGTCGATGATGTCGGTGATCACGCCCGAAGCACGCGTTCCCGCATAAAAATACCGGCTGCGCTCGAAGCGGTGGTTCAGATCGATAACGCTGAGCCTGATCGTTCCGATCTTGAGCTTGCGATACTCGATAAACGCCTCGTCGACGTCGGGCAGGTCGATCTCCGATCGCAGCAGATTGACGAAATAGGCGTTGTTGGGGGCAGAGGCGCGGACCGTGAAGCCGTAGGCGATCCCCGCCTTGGCGATGTCGTGCCGAAAGATGAAATCCTGATGCCATTCGGGCGTGAACGACCGCCGGCGCCTTTCCCCGGTGACGGGGTCGGTCACGCGGCTGCCATGATAATGGCCGATATATTTGATCTCCATGCCGCGGATGCCGATCGATGCGGTCGCCCAGTCCAACGGGAGCGTGATGTCGAGCTCGGCGTTCCAGCGGCGGCTGCTGCCGATATTGCCCGCGCCGTCGACGAAGACGCCCCCGCCGAGATCGACGGGCACGAGATCCTGGGTGTCGCTGACGAAAACGTAGGAGCCGAGGAGCTGGATGCTGCCGCGATCGAAGAACTTGCGACGGATCAGCGCCGACAGCGTCCAGGTCTTTTCGGGAACGAGATCGCTGTTGCCGCGATCGACCTGATTGCCCTGGGCGAGATCGACCGAAGTCGCGAACTCATCGAAATCGAGCTGGGCTACCTGGTTTTCGGCGCGGAACTCGAAGGTCGTTTCGGGCGACGCCGTCCAGGTCGCGATGAGGCGTGGCTTGGCGAATTGGAAGTTTCGCCGGGCCTGGCCGTCGCCGGTGAGCCGCAGCCTTGAAATTTCGCCGATCACGCCGGCTTCGAGCTTCCATTTCGGTCCCAGCGTCCAGACGTCGGATATGAAAGGCTCGAACCGGGTTTCGCGTACCAGCACGTCGAACCGCGATGGCGACGACGCACCGCCGAGGACGCTGAGACCGGCGAACGCGGCGTCGAGACGATTGTAGGCGAGCTCGGCGCCGAACTGGATCGCGTGATTCGCGATGCCGCTGAAATCGTTCTGCGCGCGGAACACGCCCTCGGCCGGACGATTGCGGCTGCGCGTGACAAACAGGTCGGCCGGCGCAGCTGGCCTGACCTGCTCGAGAAACGCGTCGAGATTCTCTTCGCCGAAGCGATAGAGACCGATCAGCTTGGTGTTGAGATTGCGCGCGAGCGGGAATTCGACGTCGACTCCAAGCTCGTAGGTCGGGTCGCGCCGCGGCTGATCGGTGAAAAGCCTTTCGCTGCCGCTCGGGGCACCGGTTTGATCGCTGTAATCGCCGAAGCGGCGGTCGATGCCGTCGCGCAGAACGAACTTGGCATTGGCGTTGATCTTGACCGCACCGGCGCGGGTTTTGATCGCGGCGCCGACGCTGTGCTCCTCGAAGCGGCCGCGCCCGACATAGAAGCGGCGTTCGACGAGTGACCGCGCGCCGTCCTTGAAGTCTTCAGGTCCACGACCCTGGACCTTTTCGTTGAATGAGTTGGCGTTGAGTTCGTAGGTAGTGACGCCGCGCTTGAGCGTCGCTGATGCAGTGGTGAAACCGGTGACGCCGTAACGCGTGCCGAAGCGGACGTTGCCCTCATAAGTGCCGCTCAGCGCACTGCCTGTCTTTCGAACGACATTGACGACTTGGCCGACGCCGCGCGTCTCGCCATCGGCGCCAGCCTGTTCGCTCAATTCGATGCGATCGACTTGGGTAGCTGGGATGCGCGCGAGAATCTGCCGCAGCGTTTCCGATTTCGTCGATGGCCGGTCGCCGTCGATCAACACGTTGATCAGATTTTCGCCGAAGCCGCGGCGGTCGTCATTCTCCTCGATCGTGAATCCGGGAAGGCGTTCGACCATATCGAGCGCGGTCACGGGGGCGTAGGCCGCGAAGAATTCGGGCGGGAAGCTGCGCGTCGTGGCGATCGTCTGGGACGACGGCGCGGACTCGATTGCTTGGGCGTGCGCGATCACAGGCGCGATCAGCGCAATAGCCGCAACGGTTGCTCGCAATGACAAACCCCCCCTCCCGCGCGGGCCGTTAGCGGGATTGCGAGCCTTTGGCGACCGGCTTCGATGAACGGGTCCGAGTGTTCGACAGGCGTCGTGCGCCGTTCACCACCTTCGCCGCGGCCACCCCCTGTTTTTCAGGCGCGGTCATGCCTATAAAGGCTGATATGGACAGGATCACGGGCTGGCGCGCGCGCGCCGCGGGGCTTTGGAACGATGGCGGCCCCTGGGGCGGAAAACGCGGTGGCGGGTCCGGCGGCGGCGATTCGGGCGGCGGCGGAGACAATGGCGGCGGACCCCGCAACCCATGGAGCCGTCCTCCCGGCGGCGGCGGTCCCCGCCGGCCCAATCGTGGACCGTCGGCGGCGGACATCGCTTCGGTTAAGCTGCGCGAGCTGTTTGGGGGCAATGCTCCGGGCGGCGGGCAGCGCAACAACGTCGCGCTGATCAAATACGGCATTCTCGCCTTCATCGCGATCTGGCTGGTCTTCACCAGTTTTCATCGCATCGGCCCGCAGGAACAAGGCGTCATCACCCGCTTCGGCAAATTTGCGGGCAAGCTCGATCCGGGCATCGGCATGACGCTGCCGTCGCCGATCGATCGCGTTCAGAAGGTCGATGTCCAGGCGATCAAATCGATCGATATTCCCGAAGGATCGGGCGAGAATCTGATTCTGACCGGCGATCAGAATCTGGTCGATCTAGCCTATTCGGTGCGCTGGGGCGTACGCTATCCCGAATTCTATCTTTTCCAGCTTGCCGATCCCGAACGCACGATCCGCGAAGTCGCCGAAAGCGCGATGCGCGAGGTGATGAGCACGGTGACGCTGACCGACGCCTTCGGGCCGAGGCGCAGCCAGATCGAGCAGCAGGTCGCGTCGCGGATGCAGACGCTGCTCAACGATTACAAGGCTGGCGTTTCTGTGCGCGGCGTCGCGATCAAGCAGGCCGATCCGCCAGCTGTCGTCAACGAGGCTTTCAAATCGGTGACCTCGGCGCAACAGACAAAGCAGGCCAATATCAACAACGCCAACACCTACGCGCAGCAGATTTTGTCGCGTGCGCAGGGTGAGGCTGCCGCATTCGACAAGGTCTATGAACAGTATAAGCTCGCCCCGGGCGTGACGCGGCGGCGCATGTATTACGAAACGATGGAGGCGGTGCTCGCCAATACCGACAAGACCATCGTCGAGCCGAGCAACATCGCGCCCTATCTGCCGCTGCGCGGTGCCAATCCGCCGCGTGTCGCCGAGGAACCCGCCAAGTGAGTTACGATTCCCCCTCTCCTTTCGTGAAGATCGCGCGCAATCCGATCGCGCTGATTTCGATTGCTCTGTTTCTGCTGGTGATGCTGTTTGCGACCGTTTCGGTCGTGCCCGAAACGCGGCAGGGGCTGATCCTGCGCCTCGGCAAGGCCGATCGCATCGTCAACGGCTTCGATCCGCGCGAAAGCTTCGGCGGCACCGGCGCCGGGCTGATCGCCAAGCTGCCCTTCTTCGAGGAGGTGGTCTGGATCGACAAGCGGATCATGGATGTCGATATGGATCCGCAGCAGGTGCTGTCGACCGATCAGCTGCGGCTTAACGTCGATGCCTATGCCCGTTTCCGCATCGTCGATCCGCTGCGCATGTATAATTCGGCACGGACGACCGAAAATGTCGCGGAGGCGCTGCGCCCGATCCTCGGTTCGGCGCTGCGCAATGAACTCGGCAAGCGGCCCTTTGCGGCGCTGCTCAGTCCAGAGCGGGGCCAAGTGATGGACAATATCCAGACCGGGCTCAACCGCGTAGCGCGGCAATATGGCGCCGAGATCATCGACGTGCGGATCAAGCGCGCCGACCTGCCCGAAGGAACACCGCTCGATTCAGCCTATGACCGGATGCGCACCGCGCGGACGCAGGAAGCGCTTACGATCGAGGCGGACGGCTTCCGCCAGGCGCAGGTTATCCGCGCCGAGGCCGATGCGCGAGCCAGCCAGGTCTATGCGGCCGCCTTCGGAAAGGATCCTGAATTCTACGATTTTTACCGCGCCATGCAGTCTTACCGGCAGACCTTCGGTGTCAATGGCGAAACCAAAGGCTCGACCAACATCATCATGTCGCCCGGCAACGATTATCTGCGCGAATTTCGCGGGGTCCGATAGCGCACGGCCCTTGTTCAAAGCCCATTAAGCCACCATTTCCCAAGGTGAAGAGGGGATGAGGGCCAAATTGGCCATATCGATCTGGAGGTTTTTCGTGCGTTACGCTTACGGTATTACCGCAGCACTTCTTCTCGGCGGCACGGCCGCCACGCTCGCGCTGCAAAGCCCGGGGATCGCGCAAACCGCGCAGAATGAGCCTGGCACGCTGAGCGCTGCGACTGCGCCCCGCCCGGGCGCGCCTTTGAGCTTTGCCGATCTCGCCGCGAAGCTGCAGCCCGCGGTTGTCAACATATCCACCACGCAAAAGATTCAGGTTTCGCAGAACAACCCGTTCGAAGGCACACCCTTTGCCGATTTCTTCGGGAATCGCGGGGGTGGCGGCGGACCGATCACGCGCGAGGCGCAATCGCTTGGCTCGGGGTTCATTATTTCGCCTGACGGCTATATCGTCACCAACAACCATGTCATCGCCGGCGGCCAAGGCCCACGCAACAATTCGGTCGTGAGTTCGATCAAGGTTACCCTGCCCGATCGCACGGAATATGCAGCGCGCGTTGTCGGTCGCGATCCGGCCTCCGACCTCGCCGTGCTCAAGATCGATGGCACCAATCTGCCGTTCGTCAAATTCGGCGATTCCGAACGCACCCGCGTCGGAGATTGGGTGATCGCGATCGGCAATCCTTTCGGGCTCGGCGGCACCTTGACCGCCGGCGTCGTCTCCGCGTTGCACCGGGTCACGGGGCAGGGCGGCGCTTATGACCGCTACATCCAGACCGACGCCTCGATCAATCAGGGCAATTCGGGCGGGCCGATGTTCGATCTCAACGGCAACGTCATCGGAATCAATACGATGATCTTCTCACCGACGGGTGGCAATGTCGGCATCGGCTTCGCGATTCCGGCTGAGCAGGCCTGGCCGATCGTGCAGACGCTGCGCGGCGGCGCGACCGTCAAGCGCGGCTATCTCGGCGTCGGCATCCAGCCGCTCGACGAAGGCACCGCCGATGCGCTCGGCCTGCCCAAGAATCGCGGCGAGCTGATCTCGCGCGTCGAGCCGGGTGAAGCAGCGGACCGCGCCGGCATTCGTCAGGGCGACGTCGTCGTTCGCGTCGCTGGCCGCGAGGTGACGCCGGACGAAACCTTGTCCTATCTCGTCGCCAACCAGAAGGTCGGCGCGCGCGTGCCGATCGAGGTCATTCGCGACGGCCGTCGCCAGACGGTCACCGCCGTGATCGGCGAGCGCCCGTCCGAGGAACGGCTCGCCGCACTCGGAACGGACGAGCAGGGGCTCGATCCAGAAGGCGAAACCGAATCGGCGCAGGCCGCCAAGGCTTCGCTCGGTCTCGCGGTGATGCCGCTGACGCCCGAGATTCAGCGCCAGCTCGGGCTTCGCACCGCAGTTCGCGGCGTTGTCATCGGCTCGGTCGATCCGTCGAGCGATGCCGCGGCGCGCGGGCTTCAACGCGGCGACGTGATCCTTTCGGTCAACAACCGTCCGGCGCTGACGCCGAGCGATATTTCCGCTGCCGCCACGTCGGCGAAGGCGGCAGGTCGCCAGACTGTTTTGTTGTATGTCCAGCGCGGCAACAATCCGGCGCGCTACCTGCCGGTCAAGATCAAGCAGGGCTGACCGCCCTCTTTGAGATTGCGGCCAAGCCCGCTAACGCTCCCCGTAGCCAGCGCTGCGGGGAGCTTTTTTATGGCGGGAGAAGGCATCTTCATCGGCAGCGGCGGCGGTCAGCCGCAAATTCTCAACCTGAAGCGCGCCAATCGCCACGGGCTGATCGCGGGCGCAACTGGCACCGGCAAGACGGTGACGCTGCAAGGGATTGTCGAAGGCTTTTCCGCGGTGGGCGTGCCGAGCTTCGTCGCCGACGTAAAGGGCGATCTTTCCGGCCTCTGCATGGCGGGGAGCCCGACGAGCAAAACCCACGAGATTTTCGCCGCGCGCGCCGCCGAGATCGGGCAGAGCGATTGGGCGTATAAGGACAATCCAGTTCAGTTCTGGGATTTGTTCGGAGAGCAGGGCCACCCCATCCGCACCACCGTTTCGGAGATGGGGCCGCTGCTGCTTTCGCGGCTGATGGACCTCAACGAAGTGCAGGAAGGCGTGCTGACTATCGCCTTCCATGTCGCTGACAAGGACGGGCTGCTGCTTCTCGATCTCGACGATCTGCAATCGATGCTCGTCCATTGCGG